>NZ_JBBOXM010000002.1:0-58981 GCF_038007625.1 Cytobacillus sp. FSL K6-0129
ATAATGGAATGAATAGAATATTAATTTAAAGGTTCTAATTTCATCATTGCACCAAAATATTGTGAAGCAGTTGTAAAAGAGATAAATGCACATAATTCACTTATTTCCTCTTCAGTGAAATATTCTTTTAAAATATCAAAAGATGAATCAGCTATGTCACCCTTTTGTTTTAAAAAGACTTCTGCAAATCCTACTGCAATAGAAGTTTTTTCATTAAACTTATCTGGATCAGGTTTTCCTTTCGCCTTACAATACTCACATCCGTTACTTTGGGCTAATGTTCTCCTTACTTGTTCCTTTAATTCAGATGTTAGTAGTCCATCTTTTTCTAACACATTTCCTAACTGATTCCATCCTTCCATTACTTCTTTATTATGCCCCAATAGTCTCTGAAAATGTGTTTCCCCGAAATTAGATCCAACAATCCTTGCCATATAGGTACCTCCCTGTTATATTTAATTACAAATTAATTATAAAAAATAAAATCACTAAAACAAATTAAATTTATAACGATTATCAAATTAATCTTTTATAAAATTAACGATTATTGGGGATAGACTTTAAAAATGAAAATAGATGATATTGATAAAAAAATTTTAGATGAACTACTTAATAACAGCCGTCTATCAATGAGCGAGCTTGGGAGAAGGGTGAATCTGTCCTCCCCATCAGTAACAGAACGGGTAAGGCAAATGGAATCATTTGGAGTTATAAAAAAATATACTTTAGAAGTGAATTATGAAAAATTAGGTTTACCAATCCAATGCATAATTGAAGCAACAGTTAAAAATGGTGACTATAAATCTTTTAAAAATTATATTGAGAAACTTCCAAACGTCGAATTCTGTTATCGAATAGCAGGAAGTGCGTGTTATATGCTTAAAATGCAATTTGAAACGTTCGATAAAACAGAAAAGTTTATTGATGAAGTAAATCCAATCGCACATACTGTAACACATTTTATTTTTTCACAAGTTTCAACATATTTAAAAATTAATATGGATTGATAAGTTTTCAGTCAAAAGCAATACTCTTTATTTACCAGACAGTTAATTGAAATAGCATGCTTAAATAATAATGGAAATTCTTGAACGAGTTCCTGCTTATTCCACAAAATGGCCCGATTCTGGTATAACCTTATTCAATAATTGCGCCCGATTCCAGAAGACTATAGATTTCTAACCTTCGGCATCTGCCTTTGTTCTATGAACAGTACCAAAAGGATGATTAGGTGGTGCATAAATTGAATAAAGCTTTAACGGTATATTACCTGTATTGGTTACATTATGCCAAGTATTGGCAGGTACTATAATGGCAAAATCATCACCCGCATTTCTTACAAAATTCAGGTTATCTTTACTCTTACCCATCTGAACAAGTCCTTGACCTTCCTCAATTCGTAGAAATTGATCAACCTTAGGGTGAATTTCCAACCCTATATCATCTCCAACGTCAATACTCATTAAGGTCACCTGCAAATGACTTCCGGTCCATATAGTATCTCGATAGGTATTATTTTGTTTAGCAGCCTGATTGATATTTATTACAAAAGGTTCTTTTCCATGGTCATTTAATATGGAACTAGTATATCCCTGAGTGTTTGGATATGACCAATATTGATTTGCATAGCGCCTAGCATATGACATATTTCCATAGCCAAGACCAAACATATTATCATGATTACACATTTGCCCATTACTATAATAAGTGTTCGAATAATAAGGATACATATAAAAAGGGTTATTCATTAAAACATACCTCCAAAGATATATGATTATAAACCCATCATATGTCCCGCGGATTTAGAAGTTCATTGCTAATTCTTATTCCGTTATCTGGCCCGATTGCGGAATGAAAAATTCCTGCATTGATACAGGAATTTTAATCAAACTTTATTATAAATTATCGAACTTTTTTACAAATTAGCAGACTTTATTTTAAATCAACATTAGTTGGATAGCCTCGATAATCGGCTGATGAACTTGATTATTTGAGCGAAAAGTAAGGTTGTTTAAAATTTTAGAAAGGGACTTTCGATAATGACCTTGGTAAGAAGCGTGCATTTTCGTATAGATTTTTTCTTTGTATTCCCGGTTATTTTTTGTCATGTCCTTAATAATATCCCGAATCATATCAGAGCTAACAATAGGGAATAGAGTATCTTGAATGACCCCTTCTGGGTTATCTACGGTCGCTTTTAATAAATTGACAATATGTTTATTTTTCCCTTGGACTCTTTCTAATTCTTCTACTGCTTCTTTTCGGGTTGTATTTTTGGCCTTATTTCCGAATTTTAGCGCAATTTCATCCAATAAATCAGCTAAATAATCAATGACTTCCTCATGACGATGCGAAAATAAAATGGCAAGAAGGGTATAGCGTATAGGTGCAGGGTGAGCACGCAATTCCGTTACGGTTTCGGTAGCTGCACGTAGTCGATATTTTTTTACTAGTTTAGGAGACATCTGTTTACATAAACCATCAGGGATTTGAAGATGTTGAATGGCTAATAGTTTTTTGATTTCCATTTCCATCGTACTTACACTTGGTTTGCCTGGAGAGGATAGCAACTGGCGAAAGGTTAAAATGTCGTTGTTTTCTTCATCAGGAATTTTAGCTTCGAAATAACCATCGGACCCTTCATCAGAGTGTGATTCAAGAAAGGCATCTAATCGTGAACAGGTCTTAGGAGAAAGTTGTTGATAGGTCATTTTATATAAATTCTTTTCAAAATGATCGATAGCAGATTCAATCATTCGCTTCAAACTTCCTAATGAAGGAGGTTCAACTTTCCACGTACGAAAGAAACTGTATGCTTGATTTTTCAAGTAGTCGGTATCATGTGTAAACTGAACCTGTTCTCCTAACCACTCTGCGAAGAGATGTTTGTCGTTTGCAGTAAGTTCTCGAAATCCAAAAAGGTTACGTATTGCCTTTCGATGTTCCGTATAACTTCTTTCTTTTCCACCCCAACCATAGTTGTCAAAAAAGTCCTCTACCGAAGCATCTACTTGATCAGCTACATGTTGGACAACTTCTTTGGGCACATCTTGCTTCTTGTTAGGAAACTGTGCTTCCTGTTGGAAATATTTAAGAAGGACAGCAAACCCTAAACGGTTTGCGCTTGTTTTCTTACTTAGCACTAAGTGATTTTCATTTGGCAATAAACTAAAATGTTCATCGAGTTCATTTTGATTCCAATTTCTCTTCAATGGTTTCCCTCTTCTCACTATGTCATTTTATAAACAGTATAAATTTCGACATAGTGAGCTATCAACAATACTTATCGAAATTATCAAAAAACAACTTTACTTTTATTGGAAATAATCTTGCGGACTAGAGCAGCTACCCTGTCACTAAGCCTATCGGAAGGAAACAAATAGTTTGTCCTGATTCTATCAAAAGGTTTATTTTTTGATACCAACATTTTTAGGCATGAAATGTCGGCAATTATTATCTATTTTGTTTTAAAGTAAATATTGAAAGGGAGTAAACTTATGGATTGGCTAGAAAGAATGAACAATGCGTTAAACTACATTGAAAATAGCTTGAATGAAGAAATAGACTACAAAGAGATTGCAAAAGCAGCTAATTGTTCTGAGTTTCATTTTTCAAGAATGTTCTCTTCAATCTCAGGTATATCGCTATCAGAATATATTAGACGTAGACGGTTAACACTCGCAGCATTTGAAATTCAAAAAAGTGATATTCGGATCATTGATGTGGCAATTAAATATGGTTATGTTTCTTCTGATACTTTCTCACGTGCTTTTCAAAAAATGCATGGAGTAACCCCTTCCAATGCTCGTAATAGAGGGGTACAGTTAAAAGCCTTTCCCAGAATTTCCTTTCAAATTTCTATTAAAGGAGATACCGAGATGGAGTACAGAATTGAAAACCTTGATTTTGAATTAAGAATTGTTGGAAAAAGTAAGCCAGTAAAAACAAGCAGAGCATTTAAAACAATCCCTACGCTTTGGAACACTGCGAAAAAAGATGGATTTATGCAAGAACTAGTAGATATGTCATGGGAAAATCCAAAATGCACGCTTGAAAGCCTTCTGGGGGTTTGCGGAAAAGAAGCTGCCATAACAGATGAACAATTTTCCTATTTCATGGGCGTAAGATACGATGGGGAATCCCCAGAAAATATGGAGACGCTTATTATTCCCGCAAGTACATGGGCAGTTTTTCCGAACATAGTGGATGCATGGAAACGTTTATATTCCGAGTGGGTCCCTACCTCCGAGTATGAACTTGCAAATTTACCGTGTATAGAATGTTATTACGGTCCGAAGCATAAACCAAGACACGAACTCTGGGTCCCTGTTATCCCGAAGTAAATTACATATTCAGTAATAGAATGCTGTTTATGGAGTAACGAAAAAAGAGCCTAATTTCTCAATTTAGGTGATGGGAAATCAGGCTTTTTATATTGGAAATTCCTTATCGTTGTAAATCCGCATTTTCCTGACGCTACCCCAGTTAGAAGAGATGGGGGTGCAATTCATTTCTTTAAAAGAAAATATGGATACAAGAACCTCTACAGGCAAAGCCATGTTCCAAATGATGTGTGTCATTGCAGAATTAGAAAGAAACCTTATTGCTGAGAAAGTAAAGGAAGGACTTGAAGCAAGTAAAAGGCGTGGGAAAACATTAGGTAGACCCAAGTTGGATAAAGAAAAGCTTGCTGTTGCGCTAAGGATGTATGATAGTGAGGAATATTCCATAAAGGAGATTGTCTCGGCAACTGGAATATCACAAGGTTCCTTATACAGAGCAGTCAATAGAAGAAAGCTTGAAGAACTAAAAAAATAGGATTTTATTACTTCTCCAAAGTTACTTTGCGGTCTACAGCAGGAACCCTGTCACTAGGCCTATAAGGAAAATACTCCTGGCTCAATATCCAACTGTTTTGCCAAATAGTCAAGCAAGAAGTCGGGGATCTCCTTTATATCAGTTAAGCTCCATCCTGGATAACGGAGTAGTGCTAATTGGACAGCAAAGCCTAACCGGTTGTAGTCTCGTCGGTGACGATTTATGATTTCCAAATCATGTTGCGAGAAGGTATAGTAAGTAGCAAGCTCCCATTCACCATTGGGAGGGGTCATCCATTCTTGTCGCTGGTCTGTTGTAAGAAGTTCTTTACCGCGCAAGGTATCTGCTCCTTTCTTTGATTTTCATACTCCTTTACACGTCGATAAAAAGTATTTGGCTTTAAATCAAGACGCTTCATTCCTTCCGTCGCAGTGATTGATCCAGATTTCCACTCATCATACACCCGAATAAAATCTGCATTAATCTCGTACTTACGTCGCCCAAATCTCACACCCTTCTTCTTTGCCACTTCAATTCCTTCGGCTTGCCGTTGCTTATTTTTTTTACGTTCTTGCTCGGCTACATAAGAAAGCAGGCTTAAAAATTGGTCCTCCATTAACTTTCCAAGATCGCCCATTCTTCGGAATTTTCGGCTATCAAAAAGCGTCTCATTTTCTAGTACCACGATATCTGCGTTTAGCTGCCGTGTAATATACTTCCACTCTCGAATAATACCATCATAGTCCCGACCTAATCGGTCCAGTGCATCAAGATATATCAAATCCCCTTCGCGAATGATTAAAAGCATCGCCTGATACTGCGGCCGATTAAAATCTTTTCCACTTTGCTTGTCAATAAAGATATAACGTTCTTCAATTCCAAGTTCACGGAATTTTTTAAGCTGCCGTTCTGGATTTTGATCCTTAGCAGAAACGCGAGCGTACCCTAGTTTCAAAAATATCAACTCCTAAACTATTAAACTATGTCAAAAAGTATATCAACAAAATGAAATGTTTCAAAATAAAAAAGCACACTTTTTGACACACAGAATATTATCTGTTTTCCAACGTGTCATAAAGTATACTTTTTGACAGTAACCATAATATGAAAAATACCTTACATTACTGTTGTTAAATGACAATAAAGATATTTAAACCAGTAAATAAATACATTATTAGCGTTGTTTAAAAACGTTATTAGGTTACCTTTGTAAGATTAATACAGGAAATAGAGGTTGCATAAAACCAATTTTTTATGTAGTAAGAGGATTCTGAAGAAGCTTGAAACGTTGATTTTATCAACGATGTATTTTTAAATAAGAACCTTGTATATCCGTTTAATGGATGTTACATAATAAAACCGATAAATCACATAATATTAAAAAAAGAGTATATATTTGAGGTTATAATAAATGATAGATCCTTGGAGATGTTAGTATCGAATGATTTATTAGTAGATATTTACCGTAACGCTGTTGAGCGAAAAGTTAATAATGGTCTCATTCAAACATCCTTTAATGAAATTTAAAAAAGAAATTTAAGAATTAATAGACCTAGTGAATTACAACAGCTACTCGGGGCTTACGGAATCTGTCAGAGCCGATGTAGGAATGATGTTTATAAGTAACTAATAACGAAAGTAACCTTTCCTTAACATTAGGAAATACTTGAGTAATAGGAAATTTCTGAATTTTATTATTGTGCTCTTTTTATTATAAGGAAACAAAAAAACTGAAATGGAACAACCGTTTGATACACTGTTCTATCGTTGTTGATTGTCATTTTCTTGTTTTTTTGAATTGTTAGCAGCTGAATGGGGATCAACTGGGTCAATAGTATGTTTATATTGGTATGCTTTCGATGTAGTGGTTAAACTTAATATTAAGATAATAAAGATAATGACTAAGCTTACAATCAAAAAATTCGCCATTTTTATAGTTCCTCCTCAAATATTTATATAACTAAATGATTTTATTTATAAATTTACATGACCTTACTATCTTCTATATAAAGTTTTCTGAATTTCTAAGATCAAAATCTAGGTTCAACTTTCTTTCTAACTTATCTATATTTCCTCCCTCTTTTACAAACAATTCTAACTTTTCAGCCATCAGTTTTCCTATTTTACTATCTAACTGTTCATGATTAAGTAATGATTTTATTTTTATTGTTTCTGGGGTGTTATCCCTACGGAACCATTGTCCAGGGACCTGTTCCCATAAGTTTTCCCACTCATCTAACAATTCAATTTCATTTAAAAAGAATTTTTGTAAACCACATAACCAAGCAGTACAACTAGTATTTCTTTTTTGGCACCCTAAACCGTCTTTTAAAAGCTCACACCCTTGACAACAAGAGTTCCCACTTTTTATACAAACCTCACAAATATAATGTGACCCAACTAATTGAAGTACCTTCAATCCATATTGGATAATGTCTTCTCTTTTTATTTCTATACTCAACTTATTCGCTCCATCCGCAATTAAATTTCTCCCTTAGATTAACCAATTTTTTACCCAATCCGACCATGGCAAACAGGTAACTATGTATCCATCCACGTACCTATGAACGTTATTCTGCCCACATTGTCCACCTCTTAGTTCTGCCCATTTAGTATAATTTTCTAGTATGCCTTGTACCCCGCATCCAAATATGTCCTTCCCCCTCTAAGTTTATCCAAACATAGTGACCTATTTTTTCTATAGCTACTACCTTACCTATTTTTTCGACATTAGGTTCATGATAAATGACCTCAACTAGATCACCTATAACAACCTTGTTCCCGTCTTTATCCTTGTAAGATTTTATGTCCATTTCCCCACCATCCTTACTAGTAATTCTATCTTTCTATAAAGGGGGATATTTCCTATTTCCATTAATTATGTTCTTAGGCTGGTGCTTGGACATAATGAGAGCACAGGTAAAAAGGAAGTCAATTAGTTCCAAAAAGTGCAATAGGTATTTAAAATATTCCTTAACTTAAGCAAAACACTCAGTAAGTACCTTCAAAAACTACTTTGTTTATTATATAGGCGTTCAGCAGTAGGAGCAGGTATTGTAGTCTCTTATCCAATGTTGAAAAGCAATAATTATATTACGAAAAGAGAAAAGACACATACTCTACCGTTGTTCTACTTTTTGTTCTTGTACTTTTTCGATTGTTCGTTTGAGATTAATTGGGTTAATAGTATGTTTAAAATATCCCGTTGGATAAAATATATAAAATTTTATATATTGTGTTATTAAACAAAACCCTTGCTCCTATTCTCATGTATTTCACCTCAAAAATTCCTTTTGACATAATTAAGGAAACAGTGTAAATTCATATCATAATATATTCAAATAATCAGATATAGAGATATGCAAATATTATAAACGAAGAAGGGTTGGTTATGCAACATAAATGGTTTTTTACTGGGAGATATAATGGGTATTCTTTACCGAATTTTCAAAAAGACCTATTGTCTGGTCTAGTCGTTGGTGTCATTGCTATACCTTTGGGTATGGCGTTTGCAATTGCTTCTGGTGTTAAACCCGAATATGGAATATATACTACAATTATTGCAGGTATTTTAATTTCACTATTTGGTGGGTCAAGGTATCAAATTGGTGGACCTACAGGAGCCTTTATTCCTATTTTATTTGGAATAGTCATGACTTATGGATATGAAAACTTATTAATTGCTGGATTTTTTGCAGGTATTATCCTATTTTTAATGGGGATTTTTAAACTTGGTTCATTAATTAAATTCATTCCAAGGCCAGTGACTATAGGCTTCACATCAGGAATAGCCGTCATTATTTTTGTGGGTCAGATTGCTAATTTTCTAGGCCTTACAGGGGTAGAAAAACATGAAACCTTTTTAAGTAATATCAGAGAAATTATCATTCACATTCATTCTATTAATTTTTATAGTGTATTAACTGCTGGAATATGCCTTATTGCGGTCTTGTTAACGCCAAAATTTTCCCCGAAGGTTCCAGGACCACTAATAGGATTATTATTTTCTACAGTGATAGCCAGCATATTTTATCCTAATCAAATAGCCACAATTGGCTCAACATTTGGTGAGATTCCAAGTGCCTTACCTCATTTTAAGGTACCTGAAATGACCTTTGAACGCGTGCAACAATTAATTGGGCCAGCTTTTGTAATTGCATTGCTTGGGGGTATCGAATCTTTATTATCTGCAGTGGTCGCTGATGGTATGACAAATAGTAAGCATAATAGTAATCGAGAATTAATTGGTCAAGGTATCGCTAATATGATTACTCCTTTATTTGGTGGAATTCCTGCAACAGGAGCCATAGCCAGAACAGCGACAAATATCAAAAATGGTGCGTTCTCGCCATTTTCCGGAATGATTCATGGAATTGTCGTTTTGTTAGTATTAGTACTTCTTGCTCCTTATGCTTCAAGTATCCCATTAGCCAGTATGGCCCCTATCTTAATGGTTGTAGCGTGGAACATGAGTGAGAGGCATGTATTTTATCACGTGTTAAAAACAAAAACGGAAGATTCACTTGTTCTAGTTGTTACTTTTTTATTAACGGTTTTTGTTAATCTTACAGTTGCTGTTGAAATAGGTCTTTTATTAGCAGTGGTTTTATTTACAAAAAGAATGAGCGATATTACGGTAACAGTCAAGGCACTACCTAACCCAAACAATAAACATGAAAAGATGGAATCTAAAATGGTGACAGATGCTCGTGACTGTCCTCAAATTAGTATTTATAATGTAGAAGGTCCTTTATTTTTTGGGACTGCTCAAGCGTTTGAGCACTCAATAATGAATACGATCAACTACAAACCGAGAGTTTTACTCTTAAGAATGGGAAAAGTCCCTTTTATGGATACAACGGGTGAATCTTATTTATCAAGTATCGTAAAGGATTTTTCCAAACACGGGGTTGTATTGATATCTGGTATTAAACCTCAACCTAAAAGCGTTCTAGTAAAAACAGGTTTATTTGAATATATAGGAGAAGGGCGTTTTTTTGATCGTACTGGAAATGCAATAGATTTTGCACTTGAACATCTAAATAAGGACAAATGTCTTGGATGCAAACATTTTGCTTTTAGGGAATGTACAGTCTTTTCGGGTGCACATGAGAACATTGAAAAAAAAGGAAAAGTAGTTACGACATCTTAATTGTATCTAGAAAGAGAGGGAAATAAATTGAACTTAGAAATGCAACGGTTTAAAGCTGAATTTTTTAAAGCTCTTGCTCATCCACTTAGAATAAGAATTCTTGAACTTTTAGCTGACGGAGACAAAAATGTAAATGAAATTCAAAATCTTGTAGGAAGTGAAGGTTCGGCAGTATCGCAGCAATTAACAGTCTTGAGAGCAAAAAATATAGTTACAGGTACCAAAGATGGTAATCGGGTCGTTTATTCCTTAAGAGATCCTATGATTATTGAGTTGCTCAGTGTTGCTCGTCAAATTTTTAATAATCACCTTGTTGATACGATAACAATGTTAGATAAATTCAATGATACAGATAATGAGGAATAGAAAAAAAGAAAAGGATAACCTTTTCTTCAAATTTGAAAAGAGTTTAAATGAATTTCATCTAATTCAAGAGATCATGACAGGATATAATCATATAAGGAACTCGCTTTCAAGTTCGTAATTGCTATTCTTACGAAGTTTTAAAAAAGGAAATTGAAATTAACTCTCATATAGAATTAACAATAATGAATGGAGGAAAGAAATTATGGTTAATGTGCCAAATTGCCCAAAATGTAGTTCAGAATACACTTACGAAGACGGAAGTCTTTTTGTTTGTCCAGAATGTGCTCATGAGTGGACTTTATTAGAAAAAGAAAATGATAATAGTGAAGATAAAAAGATTTTCAAAGATGCAAATGGAAATGTCTTAAATGATGGTGATTCTGTAACAGTTATCAAAGACCTTAAAGTAAAAGGAAGTTCATTAGTCGTAAAAATAGGTACAAAAGTTAAAAATATACGTTTAGTTGACGGAGATCATGATATTGATTGTAAAATTGATGGTATTGGAGCTATGCAATTAAAATCTGAATTTGTTAAAAAGATATAAATGTTTCTAAAGGGTATCATTTGAAAAAGGTGTGAAAAAATGGAGACACAAATTTCATCAACCTTCTACTATATAAAAACTAAAGACGAAATCGGGGATACTATAAGAACAGCTGTTTTTAAGCTTAAAAATGGATTATTTCACGCGTATTCTTCTTATGATCAAAAAGATGATAAAAAAATTATTGGTTTTGGTGAGAGTGAAAATGATAAAACAGCTATAAATTTATCAAAACAAGACCTAAGAAAAGAATGGGAAGCAAAAAAAGGCATAAATTTTTTGGATCATACCCTTTATTAAAATTTTTAATAAAGGGTATTTTAGTCAGTCTTCTATACTATTCCATAATCAGGCGCTTATCTACAGTATGTTTTTCTACCGTATCTAACGTATGTAATGATACAAAAACGACCAGATTTCTATCTATGTGGAAACATTATATACTGATATTTCTTATAGTATTCAACGTATCCAAAGGTATGGGGAAATAGACTTGGGTAACTGGAGAAAGAAACAACCTTGAAGTTTAGTGTGGAAGTGTACTTCTTCCAGATTAAACTTCAAGGACAGTAAGCGTTAGCGCGGTAGGTGTGATAGATAGGCTCGTTGCCTGATGGAAAACATACTAAGCCTAAAGTATCAATTGTACCCACTGGGGGCTCAAGTCACGTCCTTAATACGTGTATCTATGACTACATGTAATCAACGATAAAAGGTGCATTCTTTCAACTTTTATGAGCTGATACTGTAGATAACTACCCAATCGTTGAATAATTAAATCCCAATTTCTCATTTAAATCACTGAGAGATTGGGATTTTTAATACTGGAATATCCTTAACGTTGTAAATCCGCGTTTTGCTGGCGGTACCCCTATTAGCATTTTTTTCATTTCGACCATTCCTTTCTATTTTTTCAATTTTTTGTTCTTTAAGAATATATCACGATTTTATTTTTCCACAAATAGGGAATTATTCATATTTTTATAATTTTTAAAAAATTAAAGAACTATATAGGAGTACTGACAGCAAAACGCTTTTACAAAGAATAGTTCACTCTGCAGACAACCTTTCATTTACACAAAAAAAGAAATTAACAACGCTTCATTGGCTCTGTGGCGAAATTAATTTCTTTTAAACGGGATAATATCTTTTAAATGTAAATGACTTTTGATTTAAACATAGTAAAGCAGCCATTAAGGCTGCTCCGTAGTAGTTATTAATCAATCAATTTAATTACAGTGCCATATCCTGAAACCATAACATTTTTATCTTGATTAAAAAATTTAGTATCATAACGGATATGGATAACTCCATCCCCACCCATGCTTTCAGCGTATTCCATCACTTGCAAATTAATTTTATTAAATGCCTCCGAAATGAGGTCTTTTTCTTTTGTAAAACTAATTAATTTGTTCTCTTTTACAGGTGTTGTGATGTAATTATGGTAAACATCTAATACTTCATATTTTTCTTTAATATCCCCTGTCGACATAATCATTTGATTTTTCCTCCTTTAAAGTCGCTTCACTCTACCGTTAAATGTATCTTTCCAATACCCACTTGTCATATCTTCAATTGCCACACCTTTACTCGTTTGAGCACCTATGAATCTTCCATCTCCTATATAAATACCTACATGCCCATCGTCTTTATAGGTATTGAAGAAAACAAGGTCTCCTGGTTTCGCTTCTTTTAGTGATACGGTTTTACCAAGGTTCTTTAATGTATCAGTAGTAGTTGATGTTAACGGCCCGAGATTTACACCAACTTGATCAAAAGCCCAATGTACAAAGCTTGAACAATCAAAGCGCCCTGCTTCAATATCACTTTGGTTTCTTCCACCACCAAAGACGTATTCGGAATTACCAATCCATTGACGCCCAATGTCAGCTACTTCTACACCACTTAACCCCTCTGTGCCATCTACAGCAACATAGCCATCTACATATGAACCAGCAAAGCCTAAAACTTTCTCTACGTACCAATCAGCTCGGTTATAAGCGAATATGGCTTCTCTTAAATTACCATCAGCTGCTCCATTGGCAGCTAGATAGCTAGCTGCAGAGAAAATGGCATCCTCAATGTCGAATGGGTCAGCCTTTCCATCGTTATTCGCATCTACACCATACCCACCATACTTTTCTATCACTTTAGGATCTGATAAATCAGAATCTGATATATTCCCTGCGCCAAGCCCTGAACAAGTTGGATGCCCCCATCCAACCCATGTACAGGGCATAAATTGCATGTGACCAAGTGCGCCCACAGGCGAAATCATCGGTTCGATTGTTGAAAAATGCGTTTCTACTCGATGGTGCGCAGCCAACAAATTCCACGGTACGCCATAAGCTTCTTGTGCTGCTTGATAAACAGGTATAAATACGGAAGGAATTTCATTCTGACCTAACTCCGAAATATCACCGCCCCATAGCCCTCCTGTTTGCGTTTTTGTCTCTTGTTCTGCACTAGAAGCTAAAAGGAAAAAGACGGATACAGCTATACCAATAAACAATATAACAACAGCTGCAACCCCTAATATGATGGGCCAACCAATTTGTGATGCTGCGGCAGTTCCTGCTTTTTGTGCTGCCTTTTTAGCAACTTGTTGCCCTGCTTTCTTTGCGGCTGCTTTCCCAGCTGTGGCAGCTGCGCTTTTTAGCGCCGAGCTGCCATCTGATTCATAATTGTCGTTTGGGTCATTAGCTTGAGACATTTACATTCACATCCTCTACAAGCCATTCACCGTTATTTTCTCTCAAACCAACAAGATACCAATCTTCTATTTTTTGAGTAGAACCATCAACGGATTTAGCTTCCCCTTTTACCATCACACTCCAACGGACAACAATGCTGCTAGCGTTAGAAACTTGTGTAATATCTATTTCATCCACCGTTAAATAAGTTCGTTCTAATGGCTCTCTACGAGGGTTTTTTTCGAATTTCTTATACAAAGCATCCGTCATAAACGGTTGCGCATTTTCTAAATACTCCATCGGCTTTTCAGCATTATAAGTGTGATATGCTTTTACAAATTTTATAGCGACATCTTTGGACCTTTCCATTTGTTCTTCGGAGAATTGCTCTGTTTGGTTGTATGTCTTAGTTGCTGTTGTTGATTCTTCGTCATTTTCTGTATCTTGAACGGCTGATGAAGAGCCAGAATCAGTGTTTTCCACTGATTCGACTACCTCTTCTGATTGCGCTGAATCTACTGCCATTTTGTTGAGAAAAAAATATGTGGTAAAGCCCACGACAAGGAAAATGGAAAGGGTAAATATAAACAGTTTCACACGATCTCTTTTACTGTGTTCAAAATCCCATCCAAACATTAGTTACCTCCTTCATTCTCTTGATTACCTTGTTTCTTTCTCCATTCAGCTACTTGTTCGGCTTCCCATTTAGTTAATGGTTTATCGTCATTCTTTGCTCGATTAATGATTGTCTGAATTGCTTCAGCTGTCATTTTACTAACTCGTCTTGCTCCGTTTGATGTTGTTTGTTGAGTACTTGCATTGTTCTCATTGGTGATGTGATTTCGATTAAATGTCTCATTGATATTTCTTTGCGTACTTTCATTATTTGTGATGTTTCGATTAACTGTTTCATTGAAGTTTTGATTTATCTGTTCGTTATTAGTGATTTGTCGATTAACAGCCTCACTAATATTTCTTTGTGTATTTTCGTTATTCATTAAATTACGATTGACCGTTTCGTTAGAAACGTTGCTTTCTTGTGTGATACGGTCACGATTCACTGTGTTTTGAATGTTCTTAACATCATTGTCATGAGTAGATTGATTTCGATTAATCACTTCTTGAGCGGTCTGTTTATCTGTGTCATTTTGAAGTGTTCGACGTTCGGCAAGATTTGATTGCTGCTTCTCTTGAATTTTGTCTGTATGTTCGCGCATATTTTGATGATTGACATTACGCTCTGACTGTTGACGATCATTAATATCCATACCTTCGAGTGTAGACGCTGTTTCTTTATCCGCAGGCTTTTCAGGATATCTATTCACTAATGGGATTGTATTGCCTGAACCCATACGGCGACGTCGTAAATCATCTATATTCGTTACATTATCATTACTCTTATCTTGGCTATTAGAATCAATCTGACGGTCCATAAGCTCTTCTTGATTAGTTGGGGCATTTGCGATGTCTGGTCGATTATGGAGTTGGTTTTTATACGTTTCTTTTCCTTCTTGAAACTCTTGATCACTACGGTTAGCAAGAGTCATACTTCTTGCTGCAGCTGAAATACGGTCTTTTGTTTCAACTAATGCCTTTTTACGTTCAGCTAATTGTTGTTCGTCTAGCTTACCAATATGGGGCTGTGGTTTAAGTCCTGTTTTGCGGTTCGCTAAAGGTAAAGGACTCTTCTCGCCGTTCATTAACTCTTTACCTCTACGTAAATTATTCTTGGCTTGATTAAAGCGATTTCTGTAATTGTTTAATGTTTGACCGGTACTACTTTGAATATTACTTGTAGCTGTTGATACCATTCCAAACAAGTCTTTTCGTTTTGCCCAAACACCTACAAAACAAATAATTTGTAATAACATCATACCTAGATAACCTAAATCAGAGCTTTCTGTAGCTCGGTAAAGAATTGCGGAGACTCCAAACAAGATAGTTAATAATAAAGCTATAGCAATCTTCATAATCTGCGCATGAACGAGTTTCATAATCCAATTAAGAGCTGTTTGTTTCCAACTCGGTATTAAAGCCATCAATAATGGAACTGGTGCAAATAAAGCTAACACTAAAAAGATTAATTGATATAAAATGATTGTTCCTGAAATAAGAAGCAGAAAAACTCCGATGATGGTATTTGCGATGAAAAGTAACGGAACAAACGCAGCTCTTTGTTTGATACCTGAAGCTGACATCATTGTATTTTCATTTCTTTCTACTTCTGCTTTTACTAATTCTTCACGATCTTCAGGATTAAGAATAGGGTCAACCTCTAATATTTGATTTACTCGGTTACTATCAATTTGTGTAGTTCCATATTGCATAAGCAAATATGGCTTTTTCACCATTAAATCAAACATCTGATTTCTGATAGTAGCTAACCCCTCATCTTTGCTGTAACCCGATCCAGGATTAACAATACCTGCTGAAACCCCTAAAATGTTACTTTGTAATTCACTAGACCATTCATTAATACCACCTAAGAATTTCGCAGAATTAGCGAAGAACCCCATTGAAAAAACAAAGATAATTAAAGCTGAAATGATTCCACCCCATGCGCGACTACTTTCTCTTTTTACCATCCCTACATAAGCTGCCCACGCACCTACCATACATATAATAAAAGTGATTAATAGCGGCCAAAGACCATTGCCCATAAAACCATTTGAATTAAATCCTGCGATATTAGAAATCGCTGCACCAATCTGATCGATTACACTTGAAACAAAATCAAGTTCAAATGCATCTTGAACAATGACCATTGTGAAATTAGCTAATAAATTATTGAGCAACCATACCGCATTAACCATTTCCATTAGAGCTACATAAATTTGATTTCCTGCGCCATCTATCCAATTCCACGGCATCCAGTCACCAGATGTATCAACATACGTGTCAAGCTCATAATGATGTTGTGGATGCTCATTATACTCGAGCTCTACCTCTCCTACTCTTTGTGTATCTCTATCTTGTGGAACAAGATTATCTTGTAAGCTCTCTGCGGCTACAGGTACTTGCATTGTCACAAACATTAAACAGATGACAGCCAATAGCTTCAAGATTTTTTTCACTGATTATGCAGCTCCTTTAATATTTTCGGTTCTATATCTGCAATATGTGTATCGAAATTACGAAGATCACTGTAAGATGTACGCTTCCAGCCATCATCCGTTTTGATGATTTCCATTCTTTCTGTAACCATTTTTTTATCTTCTGGATTTTCATAAATCATTTCATAAAAATATCGATTATCTGAAGCTTTCCATTCGGTTAACTTATAGTTTTCAGCTTCACTTTCGTTATCTCCCTTAATTTCTTTATCTAAGGCAATTGATTTTTCATCTAATAATTCAAGCATTTTATGCTGATTATTTTGTATTTCTGCATTTACCCACTGAATCGCTACATCTGAAGGTCCTTGACCGTTTACTTCTTCGTTACCGCATGCTGCGGTAACGAAGATTGTTGTTGTCAATCCTGCTGCAACTAACCATTTCTTCATACATAAACCTCCGTTTCTTCTTTTTCTGGTTGATTATTCTTTTCTTGTATAACCTCATTTTCTTCTATTTCCTCCGAAACCCTTTCAGCAGGTGGTCTTGTATCGAATGCGTCGAATAAGTCATGGAATAAAGCATTAATGGAAACAACTCCTACACGACCAGAAATATCTTGAAATAGACATTGGCCATTCTGTAATTCACTCAATATAGATGCGTTATATTCAGTATTTTTTAAATTTAATAAGGAAAGCACATTTTCAATTTCTTTTGAGTCGGTACTTCTAAAAGCAAATTTCATACCGATGTTATTCTTCATTTTTTCATCTAACAAGTCATCCGCATTTTGTGTTACAAAGTAAATTCCAGCATTCATAGAACGCCCTGCACGCACAAGACGTGTAGCTAAGTGACTCCCTTGGCTTGTGTTTAAGATTGCCCAAGCTTCATCAAGTAACACCACTTTAAAGATACTACGATCAGAATGAATGAATTTTAATGCGAACGACGAAATTGGAAGCATCATTGCTATAGAAAGCATTTCAGATAAGTTGTATTTTTCTGGAGGTGTGTCAGGTGATGGCAACTCTAAATTTTGTATTTGTAGAACGTTTAATGCTGTTTCTAAGCTAATAGATGATTGACCCTCTCCATCACCGAATAATAGCTGTGCAAAGGATAATTCACTAAAGGACTGAATATGTCCACCAAGTTCTCTTGCCACTTCGTCATCATCATTTAGCAAGGTTTGCATTACTTTTTTCAAACAAGGCTTTTCTCCTTCGGCAACCACACGCACAGCATGTGTTAATTTAGGAAATCGTTTAGAATCATCTAAACGCACACCTGTGAGGAACGTTAGGATGTCTAGAGCAAGCGTTTCAGCTTCTTTGATATTATCGTGTATGGAAAACGGGTCGAGCCTTCCAGCATCCTCTGCTTTCGTAGAAAGCGAAATGATGTTGACATGGTCTCTTAAATCATAAAGCTTGTCGCCCCATTCATCTCTATCTCCCTTTGGGTCCACCACTAAAGCTTTTCCTCCTGATAATACCGATAAATACGTAATCAAGTTAGCACAAAAGGATTTTCCTCCACCTAGTGAGCCAAGAAATGCTGCTGATAAAGCATTTGTTTTCGTTCCTCTAATCCCTTGTGCAGCTCGGTTAGGCATAATATAAACAGGTTGGTCTAAGATACCTGTTGAACCGATAAAAAAGCCTTCTCCATCGCCTAATTGTTTAGTAGCTCCAAACATCCCTCCTGCTACTGTCGCAGGCTCCATGAAATGAACATAATCGGTAACATACCTTTTAGCTGCTGGTAGAAACTCATTAAATGCAAGCCACTGATCACCATAAGGTTGCTCGATTTGAAACATCATATCTTGGTAATGGTCCTTCAACGTATCACAACGTCTTTTTAATTCATCTTCATCTGATGCAGATACAGCGAAAACAATAGATGTTTTAATTAATGGCATTCGTGATTTTTGTAAATGAGCTTCTAGCTCATGCGCTTCTTGCCTTCCTTCCAATACGTTCAACCCTGTATCATTGCCTGTTTCTCTTGCGTGACGATCTTGGTCTTTTAATTCTTTCTGTTTGTTTCGTACAGCTGATAAAGCTTTACGATTATCCATCGTTTCTGTGCGAATACTGATTTCTACAGGGAAATCAAGGCTTTGAATGGCATATATCCATTCTTCATTCGGAAATTCTAATTCATAAGGTACACTTGAAACAGTTAGAAAAGCGACATGCCCTTCTCTTTCTTCACCTTCATGAATTTGCTTTAATAAAAGGCTCCGTTTAGGAGAATCATCGATCAACCCTTCGGTTAAACGTAAAATGTCATGATGCATCGGGCGGCGAACAGTTACATTCTCTTCCTCATATTCTTTATAATTCACTGTGTACGCTGGACTCCAATTTTGTATAAGAGGCGCTTTCCCAATCCCTCGATAAAAGTTTCTTCTAATCAACCATTGAACTGTTAATTCATCCACTGGTTCAGCTCTCATACGTGAATGAACTTTATTATGAATACGTCGTTCCGATTTACGATAACGCAAAATTTCATCTTCGATAATTTCAGGTGTATCTAGACCTGATGCTTCATTCACACCGCTAATAAATTCTTTCCACGCTTCTTTTAAGTCCTGAAGAAAGGATTTTTTATTTTTTACATTGTCGGGTTTCGGCAATTTTACGCCAATGAAAAACAAATACTCTGTTCCTTCTTTGCCTAACATACTTTCCAATTGGATGGCTGCGTCATCCGTATGTTTAGCAGCAGCTTCTTTTAATGGACCTGTTAATGTTTTTTTGAATTTATTATGTTTCTCTTCTATCGATTGAAAATTCGGAACAACAAGCAAATGAGTATCTAAGTTAATCTGCCAAAAAAATGCTTTAATTTTGGTAAAAATAATGTCCTTCTCGTCAGTTGCAAGAAAATCGTAATTAAACCCTTCTAATTTATAATAAGCCCAACAACTGCCATCTTGAGAAAACACCAAATTGCCTTCAAAATATTTAACGGGAAATTCGATGTTCATTTACTTCACCATCCTTTTTTTGATAACTAAGCTTTCGATAACTAATAGAACTTTTATATTTATAAGGAGCTTTCACTTCTGAAACTTCCTTATATCGGTTTATACGGCGAGGGCTAAGGTGGTGTTGTGCCGCCCGATAAAAGAATCGGTGCGGCGCTTTTCCATCTAACAGTTGTTTGGTAAAAAACCAGGCAAATAATCCCGGTAAAAAGATGTATTCAATCAAACCCAAATCAATTAAACTTAAAGGGGGGAATTTGTTTAGGAACCAAACCAAGGCAACTCCACCCGCAAAAAATCCTATCTGCCGATACGTCACAGGTATCGGCAGTGGGATGTCTTGCACCCCATAAAGTACCTTTTCCACTTTCCATACACTGTTATAGGTTCGTAGAATCTTTGGTCTCATATATTACCCTCCGAACACGGTTCTGAATAAGTTAGAACCAAGATTTGTAATAGTGTCTGGGTTGAATACAAATACGCCTACAACCATCGCGAATATAGCAAATCCAACGAACCTAGAAAACTCTCTTTTCACTAAGAAATAAATTGCTATAGCTCCGATAGCTACCAAAAACAAAGCACCAATTTGTGTTGAAAACCAACTTTGAATATTTTCTCCAAAATTCATAATCTATGAACCTCCTAATTATTGATTCTTTAATTTATTTACAAACCATCGATTATCTTTGACAATTTCCATTTCATACGGGTAAACAAGTTCTGCTTTAGAATGTTGATCGCTAAAAGCAACCGTGGCATGAACGATATATTCTCCTTCTTTTTCCCCTTCCTTCACGACAAGGTTTTTCACTTCTTTGAAAGTCATGATACCAGTCATAGATAAAACTGAATCATCATTATCTTTCAAATAATAAGTTAATTCTTCTTGTGTGCCTGTCGTATATACCTTGAAGAAGGTATATAAGAAGGTTTTTACTTCTTCCTGCAATTCAGAACTTAACACTTTATCTTCTTCGCTTATTTTAGTGTCTGCTGCAATGTCTGGCTTTTGAGGGGCAGCCACGAAATAAGGTATTTGATGCACTACATAAGATTGGCCATCTGTTTTCACTGGAACAACAAAGTATTTTTCGTGTGGTCCTGATGTTTCTTCTTTAGGTTGAGGTGGTTTCTTTTTATCCTTCTTAGCTTTTTCTACTGCCTTTTTGTCAGGTGGAATCACCTTTTTCAAGTTCTGATTGATTCGTAGTGTAATCAAAGCTTCATCTTTTTTCGTTTCTTCTACCTTCCATACTTGTGAAGAAGATAACGTGCTGCTCCATTCCATCCCTTCATAAGATAATCCTGCTTGCTGATCTAATCCTTCAGCTAAATATTTAGATAAGCGTTCCCCTCTTTTTTCTTTTGCTTCATCGGTGTTTTCCCAAATGAAATATTGAGACGCAAAGGTTTGCGCAAAGGTTTGACCGCCCTCTTTAGCTGCTAGATTTATCACTTCCTCTTGTGCTTCTATCGGAATCTCTTCTTTTGTTTCATTGGCTCCTGCATTTCCCACTCTGACAATAGCGATAATTGATAAGAACAACACAAGCCCAAACCCAGTCCAAAACACACCTTTAAGCATTTTTTTTCTGAATACCGTTTTCGGATATTCTCGCTTTTTCATAATGCCCTCCTTTTTATTTCATCATTTCTTCCATGGCTTTCTTTCTACTATCTTTTTTCTTGGCTTCTTCTCCTAAAGCCCAAACAGCTATACAAAGGAAAAGAATTAATCCTAGAGTTGCCCAAATACCATATTCAGTATAAAAGCTTTTCAGCCAACCTAAGACATCATCTGCTGCTTCTGCGAAAGGTGGATATTGATCATAAGCAAATTGAAATAGAAAGTATCCAGCAATAATCATAAGTGCAAGAATGATGACTAATCCGACTAATCGCTTTAAAAAGCCCAATAGCATATCTTTAATGGTACTATCACCACTCGATGAAGAACCTCGCTTCACCTTGTACCCCAATCGAATCACCTCCTTTCAAGTGCAGCTCCAATTTTTGAATATTAATATTCAACTTTTTATTCTATACGTTTATATAGGCTATATAGTTTCTCTTGGTCAGTAGAATGCGCAGCCTTCCATATGTCACCGTAAGGGTTTTCTAAAACCTCATCATAAGTAGCAAACATCAAAGCACCGCCAATTTTTTCGATTTCTCTTGATTCTGCTTTTTTAGCATTTCTCATCAATTGATCTCTTTCGTTTTGGTTACTCGATACAAATAAAACACGAACAAGTTGTATATTATCACCAAAAACCACATCATCTTTATAAGCGCCTTTTCTCACATATTCGTTATAGCGTCGTAACTTATTTATGGTGACATCAATCCTTTGACGACTTCTTTCTAATTCCACTAAGTATAAAATTTGAATAGATTGCTCATTTAGCGTGCGTTCTAAAACAAATGCACCATCGGGCCGAATAACAGTAGTTGCTGATTGCTTCACTTTACCTTCTTTGTCTTTTGAGGATTCCCCATAATTCCTGAAAGCTCGCCTTTCAGAGAAAAATTCTTTAAAAGCAAATACTTTATCTTTTTGTGAAGCATAAGCACCTTGAATATGAGACATCTGCAATGAATGATAAATATATGTTGGTGTACGATCAGTCCATCGTTTATCCCAATCAGATTCCCCTAAAATCTCTTTTACTTCTTGCACACCCTTATTATCTAAGGTGTAAACTAAACGGTCATTTCCACGTGTTGACGCTTTAGCAACTGGAAAAGATTTAATATAACCCTCTCTTTGCAATGCGTTCATTTGCCGTGATATCCACGGTCTAGAATAAGCTGTCCCGTCAGGGTGAACATAGATGTATTTTTCTAAATACGGTACATCCACAAAAACCAAGTCATGCAATGATACAAATAATTGTTCTTCTATATCTCCGATTCTTTTTACCATTCCTCATTAACCCCCTAAACCAATAAATCCTCGATATTAACCGCTTTTTTATCATTTGACTCCCTCTTCTCCTGATTATCTTCTAGATTTGGTGTGTCCTCTTGATTTGTGTCATCAGCAATTAAACCATCATTTTCAGATTCATCTTTCTGCTCATCTTGTTCCATTAATTCTTCTGTTAAAGCATGTAATTCACCACTTATCTCATGAAATGCTTCATTTTCTTGGTCAGGAATTTCACCATCGCCAACCAACACATCTAATTCCATATATTCATCAACTGGTTCTACTTCCGATTCTTTCGTAACCACTGGAACAGCTAATTTTTCATACTCTAATGCCTCTTCAATCGTTCTTTGTTTAATACCAGGAATCGAAGATTGATAAAATGCTTCTTGTGGTGCTTTCATCCGAATCAGAAAAGGTCTTGTTCGTTCATTTCCAACCTGCATACGCATATATGCATGATAAGGCTCAACTTGAAGGTAATCCGATTCTTTTAATGTTTCCGATGTCATCGATCTATTCACATATGCTGCGTCATCTGGCTCTCCTAAACGGAAAGAAACAAGAGTTCCAAAGTTTCTGAAAATCGCTGACGCAACTTCTCGTGGCAGCTGATCTTTAATCCCCTGCATCCCTAAAATAATAGATGTTTTATACTTCCGAAGTTCCGAAGCAAAAGATTCGATAGCGTCAGTACTATGCTCCATAAGCGTTGGCGCCTCATCTACCATCACAAAATGATAAGGTAAACGGCTTCTTTCAGATGCTGGTGTATCTGCACGACTTTTCCCTGCCAATTCAGCAAACGTTAAACACATTGAGCCAATCAATTTCTTTTCATCACTGGTTAACTCTGATAAATCCAATAAATTGATTCGCCCTTCATCCATACTTTCTCGAAAGCGTAAACCATTTGTTTTTGCTCTCAACATTTTTCCTAATACACCTGATAAAGTAATTTTACGAAGCTTATTAAGAGTAGAATTTGTTTTTGCTTGAAGTTCCCTATCTTGCAACTGTTGTAAATTCGCAAAATAAAGGAACAAGTCATTTTCTATAGGGTCTGCTCGATCCAAACGTTCTAAAACAGAATCACGATAATCAGGGTCACTTAAAAGCCTCTGTAAATTCGGCAAGCTTGCTTCCCCTACTCGTTGTAAGGTGATTCCTCCATTTAAGAAATTGTCATCAATATTAGGACCCCAAAAATCCTTCCAAGTTCGTTTTAATACATCTGCTACCGTTTGTGCAATTTTATCCTCACTTGTAGCAAAATCAACATCATAAACATTAAAAGGAAATTCCCCTTCTGAAAATTTGATGTATCTCACAAGATGCTGCTTTTCAGGCGGAATACGTGCTGCAATGTCCTGACATAAATCACCATGGGGATCAATAACCGTTCCACCTATAGATGTACCAACTCCATCCAATTTGATTAAATCTTCCACGAGATTATACATCGCTGTTGATTTACCCATACCAGACATTCCAAGAAATGCTGCATGATATCTAAGTGTAGCTAAATCAAACAATACACTAGTTTCATGCCCATGATATTGATGATCTCCTAGGGATATCGTCAAATTCGGGTCAAATGAAGGTTTCTTTAATTCCTTTGGCAATGGGGTAGCCCTCATTTTCAAACGATTCAACTTATTATTTTGCACTCGTTCGCTTGGCAATCTCATAATTGCGGCCATTTCTTCAGTGCCTAAAATAACTCGCTTTTTTTTAGTTTCAATGGAAAATAATCGATTTTGAAACTCCCATCGAAATAAAGGGCGAATCGTTCGAAACCACCACCATTCACGACCTTTTAACTGATTAAGCCTTCCGCTAGAGAAAGTACCTATAGAACCTTTAGCGCTTTTAATTAAAGATTTAACATCTTTTTGATCTCGACCAAACGCAACAACCTTTATGCCAATCCTAGATAAAACACGAGTTGATTTCCCCTCAATAGCTGACAAATATAACTCATTATCTTTTTCTAATGTTTCATCCGCTGCGCCTTGTTTATGAAATTGTTTAGTAATTCCTCTAAAACTTCTCTCAGTGCCATAAGCCGGCTGAACTAAAAATTGCATATGAATTTCTTGCTCATCTTCTAATCCATCTAAAAACTCAATTATTTCTGCTTGGGTATCTACAACTTCATTGTGGTATGTCTTGATGGGAACTGTCCAATGACTCTCGGTGAATAGCTTCGTTGCTGCATGAGGGCGTTTAAAATCTAATGGAGTTGGGTTAACTTCTGTAATTTCTACTTCTGGATGTTCTGCATAATATTTACTTTTAAATGCTCTTCCTACATGATCATCAGGAACCCAAACAAAAAATCTTATATCATCTTTTGTGGCAATAATTTCCCAACTAATCCATTCTTGCTTAATCAATCTTCTATACCATGGTCTATTTAGAAAACTCAACATTGTCGACCATGCTGTTTCATCTTTAAAATACAAAATCTTTGCATCCATCGTTGTCTTTAATTCATAAATTTTTCCACTTTTCGGAATCAAAAATGGCAATAAATGATACCTCAAATACTCCACCTCCCTAAAAACTCATTATCAACTAATATATTTTTTTCTCAATTACATTTCTTTACCAATCACAAAATTCTAACTTCCAATTACCTCTTTATCCTAACCGATCTATCCACCACACTCTCATAAAATATCCTCTTTTCCCCTCTCTCTTGAACTCCTTTACTTGAACTTACTCTCTTGAACTTAACTCTCTACCCACTTACCTCCCCCCACACTCACTCTCTCTTACTTACTTAACTTACTTACTCTCTCTCACTTACTTACTATTCACCACTCCCCCCTACCACTACATAACATTTGAAATCAGGTAAGTGGGTTAAATATCTAAGGTCCTGCCAAATGATCACGGGTAAACGATTCACCTAGCCGTGATCATTTGGCAGGACCGGACACCGCTCAACCACCCAAACCAATTAATTAATAACTTAAAGTGGTGATTAGTATTATTTAATATTTGATTATATGATTAATTGCCTTAATCATAACACACTGGAAATTATATACAAGGGGCCTTATTCCCAATATACACCAGTATTTTTCCTGTTTTTAGGTGGTCCATTTCTCCCAGAAGGCAATAGTAAAGAAGCTGGTTCCTCAAGAAATTTTGAAGAGCCAGATAAAGAATTATTAGAAAGCAAAAACAAACCAGTTGACCCACCCACCACCTGATCTATAAATGTATTTGAATTGGACCCATTTCTTTTTTGTTCCCTTTTGCGTTGGAAAGGGATGACTTTTGTTTTCTTAATAAGGGTTAAAGTGGTTTCCGCAGCACGTCCTTTTCCTTTTATCTTCTTTGTAATTATTCCAATTTGAACAAGGTGTTCTATAATCTTTTTAAAAGTTGTATACGGGATGTTTTTTTTCTCATTTGATGACGACCTAACCTCTTCAGCAATCTTTCTTTGTGCAGCAGATACACTTCCTCCTTTGGCTTTTAAATAGTTAATAATATCTTCTTTCCATTCATCAAAATGGCTATATGTACGTTCTTCTCTTGGTTTTGCTTCCTCCCATGTTTGATAAGTAAATGGCATACCTGAAAGCAAGCGAATCCAATAAGATGACGGGCCATGCGGAGCATCTTTTTTAAATGCGCTTTTTACTTTTCTTTTAACATCTAATTGACGCATGGGTGGCTCATTTAAAGCATTCCATTCTTGCAAAAAACCTTCTGTTTCATTTTCACTGTATCCATTCGCTTTGTATGCCAAAGCAAGCGTATAGCAAGTGTTATCTCTTTGACCTTCTGATACGCCTTCTAAAAGCTTTTTGATTGCTGGATGTTGTAGTAATCCATCTACACCTACACAAGTTACTTTCCTTTCTTCTGCTTTTTCTTCTTGATAAATAGATAACCAGTCACATAGATTATCAAAACTAATACGACTATCAGTCTGATAAACAATGTTTGATTCGGTAGGCATACGAAACCATCGCTCTGCTCCCACAGCCTGTAAATCGCCATTTAAAGCTTCAGCAATACTCATTTGAATTCGTTTATAATGAGCTGTCACTTTTGGAAAAGCTCTTTTAGGGCTATTCAAATACCAATAAAGGTGAAAACCACCTGAAGGTGTTGAAACAACTAAAGAAGGCATGGGGAGTCCTGCATCATTTACAGAATCCAATACATCAGGAAGAAAAAGCCCGCCCTGGTTGTATCCATTTTTTGCATCTATATCAACAACCATAGCATTTAGCCAACGTAAAGCACCCTCATGACGTTGATCATTGCGGTAAAACGTATTAGGTGTGTAATATGTATAAGCTTCTGTCGCACCAAATAAGGAGCGATATGTACGCACAGCTTTAGGCTTTTCGTAAAACGTATTACAAACATAAACCCAACCCAAATGACTGTTATAACCGCTTTGCTGCTTATCTATTTGTTTTTTTGGTAAATCTGTTAGTTGATCTCTATAAATCTCTCTTAATGCGTTCATTTCTTCTCCTTCTCCACACAAAAAGACCGCCACAAGCTGCCCTGTAGCGGTCCTAAACCTTTAACTTTGATAGAGAAAGATGCAGAATTTTGTTAGGTTTTACCGAACAAAAAACATTGCAATTATCCAAAATTTCATATATGATAAGTACATATATGAATAAGAACAATCATGATGTTGACAGCATCATGATTTACCTATCAAAGCTAGATCGAGGTTGGTTGCCGTGGAGCTAGCTTATTTCTAAAAGAGCGGTGTTGACAGCACGGCTCTTTTTACTTGTTTTTTTATGTATTTGTTTTTGTATTTTTATTATAAAAAATCTCTTAGACTAGTAAATTTTAGAATTATCTATAACTATACATAAAACTTTTTTGTTTGTCTACTATTCTTCCGATCGGCGAAAAGAAGCCAATCGGTTTTTTTATGCGCTATTTGTGCGCATAATATAATATATTATATGTATAAAGAATATAAAAAAACACTATTTTTTACGCATTTTGTGCGCATAAAATACATAAAATGTGTTGCCAGAGTATTAAAATAAATGTATACTATACTTAAGATAGCAAAATAAACCAATTAAGGAGTGTTTTTCTGATGACGATTTTAAAAGCTGGTGCAGACGCTGGGAACAACGGATTAAAACTTTGGGTAAAGGATACAGACCCTATAACAATTCCTACTGTTTTTTCTTATTACATGGGCGAAACAACTGAATTAATGGACATGGATGATATTGCAGCTAATGACTTATTAGAAAATATTGATGTAACTATCAACTCTAAAGCTCTAACAAGGAATGGAGAAAGATATATAATAGGAGAAAAAGTTTTAAAAGATAACCTTACACCAAATGAATTAGAAAAAAAGTCCGATAAATCTAAAGATGAAATTCCTGTTATTGTGACACTTTCTGGGCTCGCCATCGACGCAATCAAAAAGAATTACGGGCAAGATAATATTGAAGTTTCTTATGATCTATCTGTTGCCTTACCAGTAAATACAATCACACAAGAAAGTGCCAAAAATAACGCTACTCGTTTTATGGGTACACACGAAATTATCTTCCATCATCCATCAGGAAGGAATGTTTATGTCACTTTAAAAATCGAATACTGCAAATGCTTACCTGAAGGCGCAGCCGCAGCTTGGGGTGTAGTCTTTGATGAAAACGGAAAAGTTACAGAAAGAAAAATAGAAATTGGCGATAAAATTATGAAAGTAGATTTCACCAATAAAACCCTCTTGCATTTTGATATTGGTGCTGGCACAACTGAAATCGTTGTGACAGAAGGCGTTAAATATAACCCTAAACTTTCAGAAGGGTTGAATTTCGGGGTTAAATCTACTATTAATGAAATTATCAAGCGTTGGAATCGTAATAATCCTAGAAAATCCATTGATAGCATGGCAGAATTTAACGAAATCTACTTTGACCCTGAACATCCTCGTCATAATGATCTAGTTGCAGAATCCAAAACAGGGTTGTTACAACTATCAACACAAATTAGCAGCTCGATTATAAATAAGATTGACGATTTAAAGGATGACCCTTTTGTGTTTATCTATGGCGGTGGAGCAGCAATACTTAAACCTTACTTGCAGCCAATTCTAAAATCCAAGGATCGTATGACTAACGTTACATTCTTAAAAGACCCTATGTTTGTAAATGCGCGCGGCTTACTCGTATATACATGCTCACCAAGGTACGAACAACAGAAAGAAAGAGAATTAGGTGTAACTGCAAGTGGCACGCACTCGAAATAAGGTATATAAGCAAGGAGATAGGATAAACATTTATTTAAGCCGCGATATTACACCTGAATTTGTAGAATGGATTAACAAACAATCCGACCTATCTAACTTCTTCTTATATGCAGCTCAACAACTTTACAACCAAACAGGCTTTGTAGATGTTGCAGAAGTAATGCCAAGAAAGATTAATTTTGATCTTTCATCAACTAATGGAAAGCAACCTATATATCAACCAGAAATACAAAAAGAGGAACAACCAGAAAAAGAAGTAATTACAAAAGAGACAACAAAAACAATAGAACCAAGAGAAAAAGAAGAGAGCTCTAACTCTGCATGGTCGAGTCTCGATGATTTCGACGACCCTTTTGCTTAATTTTACAGTTGGATAATAACCTAAAATAAAGGAGATAAAAATGGGGACTTTAGAAATCTATAAAAATGACGAAGGTATTGTTATAGAGCAAATTAACGAACCAAACAATAATATCAAAAGAGTTTTTGAAACGAAGCAAGAAATGCTTAAAAACCTAGATTCGCTCAAACAAACAAAAGAACTGGATGCCTTTGAATTAAAAGTATCGGAAGAATTTTGGGCTGATGTAATTAATCGATTAAATAAATAAGCGTCATATTTTAGAAACTAAAGCACAAGACCACCTTAAGGTGGTTTTTTGTTTTAACACGTGCTGCCATTGACCAGAAAAAGGAGCTTTCTTTCCAGCTCCTTTTTTATTCCTCGTAATTTTATTTTCTGCTACGATCACCCTCATTGTGCTACTCCTTTAATTCTCATTTTTCTTATAGCTGATATAATTCCTGTTATCGCTTCAAATAATAAATAAGGGGCAATTAACCAGCCAATTATAAGAGCAAGAAAAAACTTAAATCCCTTTCGTATTGCTAAAAAAAATAAATCGAAGAATATATCAGAACGCACTCGATATATTTCGCGAATTATAAGCTGCGTATCTGTCGGATTATTTTTATAACGGTTAATCATTGACCAACCAGCTGGAACAGCACAAATGAAATAAACAGATAGTAGATCGAATGATTGGAAGAAAGGATTAAAAACAAGATATAAAAATAACCCTATCAACAATGGAAAAAGACTATTCATCGGATGCATACAGTTCCCTCCCTTCTAATGCTATACTCAAGCATTTTCTTGTACCGATGATTCTTTAATTTTCATCTTCTTTTCGTTAGATTGATTTATACGGCCCAGATAAATATGAATGAATTTTTCAGTCACCTTACTAGGGAAGTAACCTATACGCTCCTTAATAATATTTTCAATCACCCATACTTTTCTGGTAGCTTCCTCATAATCGTTATAAGAGGAAGTATCATACTCTTGCATGTCATTCCCTTGATTGGTTGCCCTATGAACGTTTATACGCAAATTATATACATCAGAACGGTGTTTTCTGGCATAACGCAATAAGAATAACAATTCAATGGTTTCTTTCTCCATAAGGGTTTTAGTATCCTTGAAAATTTCTACTTCTGCAGGAATTGAATCTATGGTGTTTGACATGCGATTGCCATTCTTTGATATTTGATATTCCTTTAATTCCATTTCGCAAAAAGGGCAGTATTTTGAACTTAATTCAGTAGCACAGTACACACAAGTTATCATTTTTCAACCTCCATACAGGGGAGAGAAAACCTCTCCCTTAGTCTCTTTCTTCCAACTCTTCATTGCATTCTAAGCATTTTAAAGATACATCAAGCTTCGTAGAGCGAACAATTAGGTCGCAACCAGGGCAAACCCATTTATAAGATTTTTTCCTTTCTTCCTTTTGTTCTTCTGCTTTATTACCTTCTTCCTCATTACGATGTAATTCCATTCCCCTTCGAGCGATTAAAAAAGCACTTTTATTAATATCAAGAGTGGATATTAACTGCTTTGTTTCCTCTGTTAATCTTGGGTTATACCATCCGTATTTTTTATCTGGCTTATCTGATTCAAAGTAAAAACCTCGTCTTTCTGCTTCGGCTTTAAACTTTTTATTATGGTACGTTCCACCACGACTACAATCTCGGACAGTATGAATGATGTTGTATAGGTGCACCATTTCGTGCATTAATGTATCCATAGTTTCATAAAAGTCTAAATCCAAAAATTCCGCAGCTATATTTATTTCATATAGTTTGATTCTCCCGTCACGATCTCCCCAAACTTCTTTTGTTGTACACCATCCCATTGAATTGCGTTTTCCACTTGATTGAATCGTAATAGCGAGGTTAGGTAATCCATTATCAAAGAATGTCTTATTTAATAACTCAAACGCATTGTGCAATTCATCAGTAGCTATTTTAATATTGGACATTTCAAACGCTCCTTTTTGAATATTAATATTCAATCGCTATAACTATATTATAACACAAAATTCTGACAAATAGTATTGTTTTGATGCTTTTTATGTGCTAAAATGATACTAAAGAAACATTAAAAAGGAAGGTGGTTTATAGTATGCTTTTCGGTAAAAAGGAAAAAATTATTGAGTTAGAAAAACAGAATGAATATTTACTAGGTAAAATTAAAGATTTCGAGGAAAATGAAGTTGCATTAAAAAAATCCATTGACCAATTAAAAGAAAAAGTAAACGACCTTTTATGGGAACAGGCACATCAAAAGGGGTTATTTGACGAACCAGAAGAGCCTGATTATAGTGAAGCTTGCAGTTGTGGAGGGATATTTACGCCCATGTACGATGAGCACCCTAATTGGATAAAAATCTGTTCAACCTGTGATAGCAGATTCGAGAATTATGATTCTTCCCCAATCAAAGAACCTATTTAAAACAGACACTAAAAGGAGTTTTAACTATGAAGAGATTACCCATCAACATGCCAGAAACACTTAAAAAGGAATTAGAAAAGATGTCGGAGGAGGTAGGGCTGTCGCAAAACCAATTAGCTGTAATGGCGTTGCATAGCCTTGTAGCAAACTACGAATCAAAAGGGTCCTTTATCTTCGCAGATTTATTAAATCCTGAACACAGATCGAATCAAAAATAAAACGGAGTTGATTAAATGAGACATTCTAAAGACTTTATGTCTGAACGAGTGAAGGAATTGGAAAATGAAAGGGATACGGCTTTAGCAGAGAAAGAAATTGTAAATAGGTTTATAGAAGAATCAAAGGACATTCCATCCATTGTTTTAGTGACGTTAAAACAAAAGATTAGAAAATTAGATATTACTGTAGAGGATTGTAACCTAAGGTTAAAGAATTACGATTGATTTGTTTTTTGAAACTAATAATTTATCTCATAAAGGAACAGAAGCTAATATACGGCGTCTGTCAACGGTAAGCGGACCGCAGCGCAGGGAGCATTAAGGAGTTGATAGACTCACTACACCCAAACCCTCTTGCTGTGTCAAAAGGCAACACCTTTTGACCTGCCTACCGGCGAGGGAGCCCCTCAAGGATTGAGGGGTTGGGGAGTCCGATTTAACGGGGTCTGGGGAAGGATTTCCCCGGTGGGTTTGGGCAAAGCCCAAGGTTTAATCATTATTGTACGTTGTTAAAGGTTTTCGGCTCATGGGGTACGGCCTGAAAGGCAAAGGAGACAGGAACTTACGGAATGTAGGCGCTAGCCGTACATGCCGTTGTTATCGGATCATTTAGTGCCACAGTGACACGTACAGAATGTTGATTTATGGCTATCTACACGCTTTTTAGTAGATGGCCGTAAATTTACTTTCTGTAGTGCTGCCGCCCATCATCTTGCTTTTAAATTCGACTCTTAGAACTTTCCTTAAAACGAAGCAACCTATCAATATAACTTGTTTCCCTTTAGAAACTTCTCTGCAGTCTCAATAGACCAATACTTCACACCAGCAATAACCAAATCGGGTTCAGCCATTTTCCCTCTTTTATAAGCCATATTTATTCTTTGCTTACTATAATTCAATCCATTTTCAGTCAAGTAATTTGCCAATTGACTCATACCCAAATATGCATCATCTTCTTTGACAATAGAAAAAGTAGGCTTTGTATGAATTAAATAAGTTTCTTCACGAAAATAGTCGGTTATTAATTCTAATGCTAATTCAAGCCATTCATCAGTAAGATGCAAATAGAGATTTCTTATATCAAAAGATTGAGATTCAGGCTCTTCAAAGAACCAGATTAATTTTAAAAAAGTCTTTTCGATCTCGTTTAATCCATTCATAGCTTCTTCGGTTAAAAGTACATTTTCATATGCTGTAATTTTACTTTCTAACATAGGAAAACTTTCAATGACTTTTTCAGTTGCTTTTTTCATTAAAAAAACTCCCTTTGTTTACTTAGTAAACAAAGTATATCATTTATTGTTTACTAAGTAAACAATAACATGCATTGTTTTTGTTTTATGAGAAAATGACCATAAAAAGGGAGATTGCTCTCCCTCCTGCTTAGATGTATCCTTTTTCTTTCATACTGTAGAAGTCTGCGTTTTCATTGACTATGACATGATCTAGCACCTCAATGCCTAAAATCTTACCGCATTCAACTAACCTTTTTGTTACATCGATGTCCTCTCTCGATGCAGTCGTGTCTTGGCTCGGATGCTGGTGCGAGACAATGATTGATGCGCTATTATTCAGGATAGCACTCTTAAACACCTCACGTGGCATGACGATAGATGCGTTCAACCCTCCTACGTGGCAGCGATGCACAGCCACTACACGATTCTTGGTGTTTAAGCACATGACAAAGAACACCTCTCTGTCTTCATCACCAATAAACGCTGCGGCTATTCTTGCTGCATCTTCTGGAGAACGAACTGTCATTGATTCCAGCACTTCCACCTCTGTGATTACCTGTTTAATGCTTACGATTTCTAGAATTTTTTCCATTTTCATTTTCCTCTCTCCTTTCTTTGTTCGGAAAGGACTGAACAATTCGCGCAAACAGATGGAAGGGTCGGCTTACGAAGAAGCCGACTTGCCAGAGAAGGGTAGCTTCCTCCCATGCTTGACGGGAGGGAGCGTTAGAAAAGGAGTGAAGCCCAATGACTTAGGAGCAGTTAGAAAGCGTATTTTGCTTTCTTATTGCTCCTTAGCCTACTTGGCTTTGCCCTTTTCTTTCCCTGATTGCCCGCCCTTCTATCTGTCATAAGCGAAGTTGTTATAATGAGGAGAACGAAGGAAGGAGAAGGCACTACACCCAGCGGTCTATGCGTACTTGATAGACCGCAAACGACAAGGGCTCGATGCCCGCAGGCGTTTCTCATAAGCAAAAGGCTCCCTATAAGGGAGCCTGAAGCGTACGATAAGTAATTTTAAGCTGGCTTACCAGCGAGAAAAATTGCGCTCCGTCTTTTCTGAAGAAAAGACGTCGATTGGTTAGGCTCGATGCCGTCACCAATCGACCTATTACATCTTTCAAGAACGGATACAAATATACAAACGAAAACTCTCATACGGGGGTAGCGTCAGGAAAATGCGGATTTACAACGTTAAGGAAATTTCAATATCAAAAAGCCTAATTTCTCAATTAACTGTGAAGAAATTAGGCTTTTTTCATTTCTCAATTAAAGCGCCTGTTTGCGGAAGATTAAATTAATGATTTTCCTTTTGCTTTTAGTTGATTCACTGGCGCACCAATTACTTAATCTTGTCATTCAAAATCCTTTACGGGCTAATTCATCGTTATCTATTCCTCTTACAATAATTTCGTATGTTTCATCTTCTTGAAGCAAGTTGGGTAATTTACTTGATTCTATAATTGCATTAGCATCTTTAATCAATTCACCTAAATGTTGATCATTATCTAAATCTGAATCTTGTATAGAAGTTTTTAAAATATATTTTATAGGTTTAGGATTGAAATCTATTGCTATACCCGTATATTGAGCATAATTCACTTTTAATTTTTCATCCATTTTTGAAACAACTTCTATCCATTTATTCTCAGGGTGCCCAACTTCAACAGCAGATGAATTAAAATTAAAGACGTTGGCATTTTCTCCATTCAGAAAAGAAAGAAAAACGATTAAAAAAATAGCTATTAACACTTCAATAGTGTGTTTTCTTTCTTGTTTTTTAAGCTCAATTATTTCTTTATATTTTTGTTGTACTCTTCTCTTTTTTGAATCTATTCTCATAAGGAGACTCCTTAAAAGTTAGAATTTAGAACCTAATTAATTATTGTGACCATTACAATCATGCATATAATATCATTAATATCCAGCCTCAAGGAAAGCTCCTTCCCTTAATGGCCCTTACACGAGAAAGAGACGTACCTAAATAAACGTAGCCGATTGCTTAATAACAATTATTTCAAAATTCACAAATATAACTCAATCCTTTTATTCATTAAATAAGGCGTATTCCTTGCTCAAGAAACGCGCCCTATTGAGGAAGATATATTTATTCAATTTTTAGGGCAGGCTTAAAATATTTTTCTACATCTTTAATATTATTAGTACGTAATATCTTTCATACGAGGACGGTTTTCTATACTTTGTATACTACTTTTCTAGCTAATTAAGTTTTCTTTAAAAAGTTAGATCATCAATTTCATTATTACGGTTTTCCCAGTCGCGAGTTATTTTCATCTCGTTGTTAGTTGTGACTGTTATTTCTCCTTTTCTATCTATAGATTCTTCAGAACCATTATCAGAAAAAATCAAATGTAATGTATATTTATATTTTTCTGACTCTTCTTCCGATTCGACTTTTTCAAGAGTAACATCATCTAAAGCGATGCTGTTATTTGTTTTAGATGCAACTTCAGCAGGTATATCGAAAGCTCTATTGGCAAATTGTTTCTCATATTCTTCATCAGATAAGAAAGGTTTCACTTTTCCCCCTATTTCATCAGCAGTAGGGGGGTTTTTAGGATCTTCGATTGTATACTGGTAGGATTTATATTGACTTAAAAATTCTTTAACTTCTTTTTCATCTGCGTTACTGCTGCTATTACTATCTTCTGAACATGCTGAGATAAAAAACAAACACATAAATGTAACTGTAAATAAGATGATTCGTTTCATATTGATCATTCCCTCCTTTTACACTAATTATATACTAAATTAGGAATAAAAGGATTATTATATCGAGTAGTACCAGCGAAGCTGACATCACCCGCAATAAGGGAATGTAAGGTTATATTACCTTGTTTAAGTTAAATGCTTGAAATACACATCCCCCCTCCTGTAGGATGGGGTAACATAAAGTTGCTAAATGAAGATTCTTTATAAATTTAAATCTAATTCATTTATAGTTTTAATAACTTCGCCGTTTTTCCCCATATGATGTATGGTCCACCCGTTATAATCAAGAAAAAAGTAAGAAAGCATGATACCGATTATTAATTCGCCTAATACAGAAATCAAAACTTCCGTAAAAATCAGCTCCTTTCACAAAAGAACACAATTCTTACTTCAGAAAAGCGCATGTTTGAAAAGCTTTTATTTTTTTAAACTATCAAATAAAACATAACCAGAAACAATCCCAGCTGTTGTTGTCAATGTAGTATCACCTAAAAAGATCAACTCTTTTGCAAATAACAAATTCTCAAAAGAAGTAGATAATGACAAAATTGGTATCATTGCTATATATAGTGATGGTATTCCAATTGCGGCAACCTTAATCCAATCAAACGACCATTGCTTTTTTTCTTTAATCTCTATAATCAATTTAGGCAATCGTAATAACAATCCGATAGCAATAGGAAATATAGTAGCAAATATTAAAAAAGGCAACAGATTAAACGAATTTCTAAGTTCTTCATGTAACCTCACTTGATACTTCACTCCTAAGTAAAAAATAAATCCCATAACAACTGTGGAAACGAAATAAAATAAAAATCTTTTAATCTAAACCCCTCCTTTAACCTTGCTTTACTTATATATACGAATAGCTATCCGATTTTATTAAGCTTAACTGCACCCCTTTGTTTAATAAGCCTTATTCAATTAAATGGCCCGATTGTTGAATATCGTCATGTTATTTTTTACCATAAAATCCCTCTTCGGACAATGCATATTCAAAGGGGTAAATCTTCGCATCTTTTTTATAAATATCGCAACTTTGTTTTAAACATCGCATCTTTTTTACAAACGTCGCGATTTTATTTTAAATCCACACCTAGTCCTCCTTATTATTCTTGATTTTGTTCGTCAACGCTCGGATAGGGTCCCTCATATTGTCCGAAATTATATATTTTTTTATAAATGCCTTCTTTGTTTGAGAAGTCCATTTCTAGCAAAGATGATGCTTTAACCATCCAATAAATAGACGGCTGACTATAATTTTCACCTGGTAATCGTTCGTTGAATAATCGAATTTGATAAGTAAATTGTCTTTCAAGTCCTTTATCTCTCAATTGTTCTTCCGTTAAAATCAAATTACTTTCTTTCAGATAATGAATAAAGTCTATCATTTCCATTCTCATATCTACATTATTATCAATGACTAAATCAAAGTTAAATTGATTGTTGAAAAAAACCACTTCTTCTTTTCCATCTATTTCATAATTAAACCCACGCTTTTCATTATCTGGTTCAAAAATATGCTTCATTAAATCTATTTTTGTTTTCGTATCCTCATAATAATAACGGTCTTTTCCGTATATCGTTTCTACCGCTTCCAGTATCGTTTCCGCTTTCGGCATCGCTTCGATATCATGCCAGTGATACGCTGTTATCACTCTACCGTCTTCGGTTTCCCCTTCAATTGATTTTGTATCAGGTTTGATTTCTTTACTTTCGGTATTTTCAGGTTGGGACACTTCGGTGACGACTTCTTCACCCGCTTCTACTTTCTTTTTTTTTCCTTCCTCATCTCCGCACCCCGTTAACAAAAATAAAGCAACTGTAATAAATATAGCTTTTTTCACTTTTCTAATCCCCTTATCCTTTTAATCTACCTATCTGTTTTTAATTTCATTATAGCTTAAAGGTCTAATTAAAAAGGATAATTTCTTGACAAATAAATATACAGCACCCATACATTTTAGTAGACATAACTGCTTATTATCGGCAATTGCAAAAAGCCAGAATCCTTGTGGGAACTGGCTTTTCGTTTGCGCTTTTGTTGGCCATGAAATATACATTCAAAAATTCATTGATAAAGCACGATTTGTTCTTTTTAAAGAATGAATGGAAACATGCATAATTCCTCGCCAACTTCCCTTATTGCCGACCTTTTTCTTAAGAAAAAAACCACCTTAAGGTGGCGGTCATTAACGAAAGGATTGCTGTTTATTTTGCTTTTTTTGTTTTCTTCGGTTTCAATGGAATACCATGTTTTTTACTATTCTCACGTATTTTTTTCGCTAACTCTTCTGCTTCTTTTTTGGTCAATTCCATTCGGCTTTTCCTCCCTAAATCTCTTTTACTAAAAGTTTGGTCAACAATGAATCTTTTTAAACATACCTCCTCTCTATCTCTCATATACATGAAATAAATCTAGAACACTATGACACTGTTCTAAAGCAAACCAAGCGAAAAGAGGGGATTGTTTTGTTGAAAGAAGGGGAGAAAAAGAAAAGACAAACACGTTCAGATAAAAAAAGAGATATCAAACCGACGATTTCCATTGACTTAAAAAATTGTATTTATCAATTGTCTTATATCACCAATCAACCAGTAAAAGATATTGTAGAAATACTTTGTGAGAAAGGTTTGCAGTCGAGAAAAGTCATGGAATACTTGTCTCAATATTTCAGAAGAGATTACCAGTTTTTCAAAACTAGGTTCTTTGGACAACTCGAAAGGGAGTCGCTACAAAGAAAGTATCAATCGCCTAAAAATGAACGGGTCTCGGTTCGATTCACGCAATTGACGTATGAGGACATTCGCAAGCTGTCTGACGCCTTAGACGTCACACCATCCAAAGCAACCGCTTTATTACTAGATGCCAGCGTACGGAATGCGAACTTATTGAATGCCATGGTGAAATTATTCTTGCATGAGCAACTCGATCCCTCACGTATGGATGAATTAAAACGTGTTATGAAGTATGTAAATAAGAATAATCCTTACAACGAAGAAATATCGTGGTTCAATCTATTGTCCTTTATTTTTGACGAGGTAAAAGATACAACCACGAATGTAAAAGTAGCCATTAATAATTGGTTGAACAAAAAAGAGTAAATTACACTACAATTTTTAGTTATTTAACCTACCTTCTTACTATTAACAAAGCAATAATTAATGAAGTATGAATTAATAAGACACTTAAAAGAGCTATTGCATACATAATATCAGTTGATACATTCAAAAAAAACGATATTAAAAAAAATAGGACAGCCGACATGATTAAGACTAAAGAAAAATTCACAAAAACTAACTTCATAAATTCACCACCAATTCAGATTTATGACAATATTATAACCCTTTCAAAACAAATCAAAAATAGGTCTGAGAACCGTATTCTCAGACCTATTTTCTTAATACTTAACAGTTAGAGCATATGAAACTGTATCTACTGTAGAACCAGGGGTAATACCCAAACCTGGAGGATATACTCCCACAGTTGGTGTGCCTGATACACGCTTATGCCCATACTCTACTTTAATATTCATAGTACCATTTTTAGATTTAGGTACATAAACATACTGGCTCATAAAGCCTTTATGTTTTGTATTACTAGTAGAAGCTCTTAAATCAAATGAACCCGCTACTCCTGAACTCGCTGCCCAATCACTAGGTGCTGTTTTTAATGCATAATCAATCCATCTTCCATTACCTTGTTGATCTTGAGAATATCTATGTTGATGCTGTGTCACCTTTCCACTACTAGTTGGTAAATAAAACCCTGCGCTTGAAGGAAAGCCAAAAGTCATTTTGTCTACAAGATTATTCGATGGAGTTTTAAGCCATTTAAAATTACCATAAATAAAAAATTTATCATCATTTGTTCGGTCACTAGTTACCTTGTAAGCAGTTGCATATAAGGTCATTGTTTTAGATGGGATAGTACCCGCAACATCAAAGTCTGCGTCCACTGCTCCTTTATCTTCAATAGTAGCCTCATCCTGAACAAGTTGTTTAGCTACCTCAATCGGCAATTCATTTATTTCTTCTGATGTATGTCCAATTTGTAATAAGTAATTAAATTCTTCTGTAGTTAGTATCTCAGGTTCAACATCTGGAATAACCTCTGGTTCTTCAGCAAGAACAGCATTGCCGATAAATAGGATAGAAAAAAACATGAAAACACTAAACAACTTTTTCAAATAGTACCACTCTCCCTTAAAATAATTAACCACAAAATTACTTTAATGGAATTGGTTTTATTTATCAAAACATTTTTTGTATTTTGAATATAAAAAATAAAAAGAAATTAACTACGCTTCAGATTGGCTCTGAGACGAAATTAATTTCTTTCAAACGGGATAATATCTTTAAATTTAAATGATTTTTGATTTAAAAATAATAAAGCAGCCATTAAGGCTGCTTCGTGGTTATTGATCAATCAATTTAATTACAGTTCCATATCCTGTAACCATAACATTTTTATCTTGATTAAAAAATTTAGTATCATAACGAAGATGGATAATCCCATTTCCTCCTATGTTTTCAGCGTATTCTATCAAATTTAAATTAACTTTATCCAAAGCTTTTATAATCATGTCGTCTTTTTCCTTTGTAAACCTGATGAATCTTTTATCTTCTATAGGAGATGTAGCATAAGTATAGTAAACATTTAATATCTCATATTTTTCTTTAATATCTCCTGTTGGGGTAGCGTCAGAAAAATGCGGTTATCTTAACTTAGATGTGAGAACTATTAGAATATCAATGGTTCTCACATCATTTACATATATTCGATGTAAAGGTTTAAATAAGTTTGATTATTTATGATGTCTTATAAAAATAAATTAACGCCACCGGTAGCTTGAAAAACTACTTTTTCTATTTATTTGTATTTAATTTTTCCCACTCACTTAAATACATCCGTTTTGTTATTTTATTAGGATTTTCGAGTTTACAAATCAATTCCAAACTATTACCATCAGGGTCATTAAAATGAATTTTAGCGTGAGCATAGTTATCATGTGCCATTACAAAAGGTTCTACTGGCTCAAAGCCAAAAGCCTCCCTTGGTTCACATCCTTTACTTTTGAGCCAACTAACCGAATTTTTTAATCCTTCTAACGATACTTGAAATGCTATGTGTCTTATTGAAGGATGATATTCAAGTTCTACCTTATCGGTTTCCCATAAGCCCAACCAGCTTTTATTTTTTTCAATCCATAAAAATGCCAAACTATCCTCTACGCTGTGGTCAAACTCTAAACCAAGTTCTTTATAAAATTCGATAGACCTTTTCAAATTACTTACTGGTAAATGTGCTTCGTATAATCCTTTAATCATTAATAAAACCCCCTTGTATTAATAATACAACCATATAAATTTATTACTTCAGAGAATAGTTATAAATTCTCTACAACTTTATATGTAGAATAAAGAATGATTATATTTTACTCTACAAACATCCATTAGCACACTAAGGAAAACCGATACAATAGTAAAGTTCTTATTCTTAAAATTTGTCATAGACCATACCACGTAATTTCAATAATTCATCCTTCAGACGTTTGTTTTCTTCTTCAAGTTTTTTTATTCGATTATTTTTAGCTACGATAAGCGAATCTTTATTGGCATCCGTCATATTACGTTTTATGGTTTGCGGTGTATTTAACCCTTCTTGCTGCTTTCGTAATCTTTCTATTCGGTTCCGTATTTCTTGATTGTTATAGAGAAAAGCCTTAGATACACCTGATTCCATGGCAACTTGATTAAAGTTAATTTTAGCCTTCGTTTTGATAAGACTTTGAATAGCCTTGTCTACCTTTTGAGCCGCCTCTTGGCTTTTCATCTGGGCATGTTTTTTTACACCTTCGGTATTTCTAATATGCTTACTTCTCATGAGTGCGTTCCTCTCCAATATATTCGCGACCTTTTTTCCCGGCAAAATGATGAGTTGTACCATTTTTCAAAGTTTCTAGAATAGGCTCTAGTTGATCTAGAGTGGTTTGATTCTTATCTATCCATACTTGTCGCCCTAAAGCCCTGCCTCGCTCAATTACATTTTTAACTTCCGTAATTTCCATTTCAAATTGGGGAATGAATTCGGGTGTAGTACAGAAATTACGACAAGACAGACATGGGTTCGCTTGAGTGGGACATGGCTGCTTAATAGGTTTCATACAATAGCCAAGCTCCATCTTCACAGCGTCTAAATTATGGCGTATATATTCCCATTCAATGATATCTTCATTCTCAATATCCGAAAGTTCAATTTTAACTGGACGTTTACTTTCAATGTCAACCCGAAAAATACCTTGTTTTGTAGCTTCTTCCCAAGAATTACGCATGGTAGTATCGAGAATTTTTGCATAATGCAAGGTCATTTCTGGGGAAGCGTGTGCCATCCATTTTTGAACATGCAATATGTTCATTCCGTTATTAAGAAGCTCTACACCCTTGGTATGCCGAAAGGCATGATTTTTGATAAAAAAGGGCTTTCCTGAATCGTCAACTATTTTTTGTTCTCCAGTAAAGCGCTTCAAACTTCTGCGAATGTCATAATAATTATAGGGTCGTCCTCTTCGGATACCTTCTAGCTGCACAAATCGCCTATCTAAGGCAGGAAAAATGCTTTATAAATACAGAAAAGAAAAAGTGGAGCGAAGCTTTGCAGATTCAAAAGAACTGCATGGGCTTCGCTACTGCCGGTTGAGGGGTAAGGCTAATGTGAGCGAACAAGTGTTACTCACAGCAGCCTGCCAGAACATGAAGAAGATTGCCACACACCTAGCCCGGCTGGGCTAGGTGTGTGAGAACCTTTTTCTCTATGGTTAACGGTAGATTTATATCAAAAGTTTGACCCAAGAAAAAAAGCTTGTAGAGAAAAACATAGGGTTTCTCTACAAGCTGGAGCCGATTAATCGGCTCTTTTTTGTGTTATGACCGTCTAGGAGTCTTTTTGGAATTGAAAATAAATATCTATCGTGCTGCTCTAAAGAAGCTATTATTTACTTTATCTAAAGGTTGACTAACTTTAATAGAACGCAAATCTGTTCTTCCTGCATTTCTATATATGTTAGTTACCTGCTTATAAATTGTTCTTTTGTAATACGCACTATAGCTAGCAAGATAATAAGTACTTGTATAATCTGGTCCCGCAGTATCAACGACAGCAGCAGCAACCACACCGGAGAAAGCCCCAGTAATAGCAGCCGTTGTTGTGTCTTGAGATAAAACCAATCCTCCCAATGCTACGAGCGAGCCGACAGCAGCAGCAATAGAATATTTTACAGAATTATAGACATTGTGTGCAAAGTAATTATTATAAGTCCCACCCCAACGCCCGCCAGAGCCTTGATCGGGGATAACAAAAGGTGTAAACACATTCTCGTTCTTACTAGATTCCACTAAACTATCTGCCTGTTTAACAGCTTCTTCTAAATAACCAGGATCAGCGTTATACTGTTCTGCGCCACCTACAAATTCAACTTCAACACCATCAATTTCCAAGAAAACACTATTATCATCAATAACAACAGTTTTCTCTTGGGTGTCTACTTCAATTGGCTGATCATTCGATACAACATTTTCACTCGCATTAGCCGGAATTGCTAGACTTAAAACCATAACAGTTGAAAGCCCTAAACTTAAAAGTTTCTTCATAATTCCCCTACTATTTTTTATATTCTATATTTTCTGAATATAATTAACATTTTACTAGTAAAATAGGAAAAAAACTACATTTTTATAAATATTTTTTTATTTTGGAAAAATCTCAAAACCAAAATCTAAAATTAAGTATGTAACGAATACTATTCCTAAAAGTGCTAATGACGCTTTATTCTTTTTGAAATAACTATTTAAACCAACGAAAATTAGAGATAATATTAAAAACAATCTGAAGTAATTAAAAGATAAATTTTCACTAAGATCAAATTGATAAATAAGCCCAACCACTACAAAAGCAATAGTGAAAATACCCCCTAGCACTTTTACTATTTTCAAAAAGTGGTTAGAAGTAGGTAATTCGCTTTTTTGTTGCATAATATCTCCTCCTTTATAAATACACGTTTTTAATTATAGCACAAAATATCGATTTCCCAGTTTTTTTACTTTTCATCACTATAGCTTTAATTATCCCCCTCGAAGTCCACAAAGGTACACGTTTTCAGACAGGGGTAGCGTCAGGAAAATGCGGATTTACAACGCTAAGCACATTTCCAAGACGATTCCCCCATTTTTAACAACGTTAAGACAGTTTTAGTGGTCTTAGAGAATCTAACGCAACCATTTTTTCAGAATTAAAACGGTACTCTCCTAGTAAATTGATATGCTCCCAGCCTAAAGGAGACATATGATGTAACAAGTCTTCATTAAAATTACCTAACCCCTTTTGGTATTCAACTGCTTTTGTCAGATGTAGAGTATTCCAGACACTAATGGCGTTGATAATTATGTTTAAAGCACTGGCTCTTTGCAATTGATGCTGTATGGTTCGTTCCCTAAGCTCTCCTTGTTTTCCGAAGAAAATAGCTCTTGCCAGTCCATTCATGGCTTCTCCTTTATTCAATCCTTTTTGTATTTTTCTTCTTAATGATTCATCCGAAATATAATTCAAAATGAAGATTGTTTTTTCTATTCGGCCCATCTCACGTAAAGCTCTAACTGTTATATGGTAAATATCTAAATTCATAATTAGGTGATTTTAACTCTATATTGACCAACGAAACATTTGGCGAATCACTTTGGTGTTGACAGGAATAAGAAATATGTGTGAAAATAAAATTGATTGAACGACCAATTTTAAAAACGAACAATCAATATAATTTTAGGTGGAGATTCTATTGGGAGACAAACAATCTTTTATTGCTGAAGCACGAAAAGAACAGATTATTCAAGCTTGCATTGACACACTTGAGGAACTCGGTTATACAAATGTCAGTTTAACTAAAATAGCTAAAAAAGCAAAAGTGAGTACAGGATTAATTTCATATCATTTTTCTGACAAAATGGATTTGATCAGTCAAACTTTACTGTACTTGCTTAACAAAAAATTGGATTTTATTAGCAGAAAGGTGGTTCAAGAAGAAACACCTATTTCGCAATTAGAAGCATATATTGAAGCTAGTTTGGCTTATCAAGTAGCTAACTATAAAAATAATATCGCATTAATTGAAATTGTCTTTAATGCTCAAAATGAAGAAGGGATTCCTTACTATAGGGTAGATAATGAGGAAGAAGAGGATCCATTAAATACATTTATCAAAGAGATTTTAATTGAGGGACAACAGAAACAAGAATTTTCTAATGAATTCGATGCTGAAATGATCTGTGTCCTAATTCAAGGAGCAATTGAAGAAAGTATGCTTAAACATAAGAATTCCTTTAATTTTGAGAAGTATAAGGATGAGTTGATTAAAATAGTAACAAAAATAGTCATGATACATAAATAGAGCCAAGTCTGCAAATTAAAGGCTATACATTTTAAAGTTTAATTGGCTATTAGAACAATTTATTACTTTATCTAAACTTGATTCTATGTCATGAATAATTTCTTGTTGCAAATGTCAAAATACCGTACAAATCTTAGGTTAAATATTAAAATGTTGGAGGTAACAACCTTAATGAAAAATACAACAACAATTGGTATGGGTTTCTTGGAAAAATTGATTACCGTATTATTTCCTATTGTGTTAGGAATGATAGGGTGGTTCCTTCCAAAGTTGCTGGAATTCATAAAAAGAATACCTATCTTTTCCGATCAAAAAGTCATTGAGCTTTTACTTTCATTCAACCTTTTCTGGGTATCTATTATCTTGATGTCCGTAGGTGGAATTATAGGTGTTCTATTATCACTAACGGTCTATAGTGAAGCGTTGAAAATGATCGTAGGAGATCAAGAAATACTGATCAATAAAGATGATAAAGAAAAGAAAATTAGAAAATCTGAGATAAAAAATATCTTTATGGAGGCTAATACAGTCGTCATTACGGGTAATAAAGGCCAAGAACTTTTGAGTGAAAAGACAGACGTTAAGAAGGAAAAAATACGAGATATTTTCCTGAACCATCACTACCCTTGGAGTGAACAGGACCCATATGTAGATCAATTCAATCTTTGGACTCTAGAAGATCATACATTTGGAAAAAACGCCTATGATATCTTATATGATCGTAGAAATGCAATTAGAGAAGGAGATAAGAAAAAGGCAAAAAATTTAAAAATGGACTTAAATGAGTTAGGAATAATTGTGAAAGATCAGGGTGAGGATCAATATGTACGAAAGATTCAAGGCTAAACAAGTATTTATAAAAGACAAAAGAAGATTTAGTGTAAATGTAGGTGGATTATATGGATAAAAATCGTTACTTAGCACCGGACATTGGCCGTGGCTTTATGCTGTTGCTAATCGCTGTAGCTCATGCCCCTCTTTTTCACAAATTGAAAGAGGGAGCTAATGAACCTTCAATCTTAGATCAATTCTTTAAGGCGTTTGTAGTGACCTTTGTCGATGGTAGAGCGTTTGTTATGTTTTCTTTACTATTTGGGTTTGGAATAGCACTAATGGTTAAACGTCAACTAGATAAAGGGTTGTCTGTAAATGAGTCAAAGCGTTTATTGCGTAGACGCTCTCTCTTCATGATCCTATTTGGCTTCATACATCTAGTATTTATCGGTGGAGCAGATATTATTGCTTTTTATGGACTAGCTGGACTATTAATAGAAGGGTTGATTTTTAAATCGGAAAGATTTAAGAAAAAAGCTCTTTTTGTTATTGGTGTACTGTCGTTTCTAACCATTTCAGTTGGATGGTGGTTTCTCTCTTTGTCTCAGGAGTTATCACTTGAAGAAGCAAATGTTAATTACTTAGAGATGGTGATAGAAAATGCTATTGCATTTCCAATTACTGTTCTCGTTCAACTATTATTTTTTCCCTTCCTTTTTGTTATCCTTTTAGGCGTGCTAGTAGAGAGAAAGACATGGATTTCTCACCCAGAACAACATAAATTGAAATTGAGAAGGATCGCTTTAACCGGTATTCTCATTTCAGTAATTGGGGCCAGTCCTTTAGCTGCTACTACTGTTGGTTTATTGAATATGTCTGATGAATTACTTGCAGCATTGCATATTTTGCAAATAGTAACAGGTATAGCTGGTGGCATTGGATATGCCTCCTTAATTGCACTATTTGGCATAGCCGCACCAAAATTAATACCTAAAATAACTAACTGGCTTACTACTGTTGGAAGAAGGTCACTAACCTTTTATTTGTATCAAGAAGCCTTGTTAGTACTTCTATTATCTCCAGTAGCATTTGGATTAGGTAGTAAGCTAGGATATACTGAAATCATCATTACTGCGATAGTAATTTGGATAACTGGTGTGATTATTGCCTCATTCTTAGAAAATAAAAGAGTACCGGGTCCAGCAGATGCGTTATTAAGAAGGTTGGTAAATCGTTTTTAAAGGAAGATTGTTTGTTTATTAATGAATAAAGTAAAATATTGAATTGGAGGAATTGGAACATTATTTGTTACCTCTAGATTAAATTCTTGCCCCATCTTAAAAAAGCGATCAGTAATTATGGCCCTTAAACAACAAATACGAGGGCTATAAGATGCTATGAAAAATGTGGATTTCAAAGAGTGAAAATATTCCATCTCGTGAGCTTCACGAAAGGTGAGTATTAAGACTAATGGTTGATGTATATCGAAATAAAGTTTCTCCTTGAAACGAACAGCTTTTTAATTCCATTAATATAGATCTTCCACAAAAGGGCGCTTTAATGGAGCAATGAAAGCCTAATTTCTTCACTTTAAATTGAGAAATTAGGCTTTTAATATTGAAAATTTCCTTAACGTTGTAAATCCGCATTTTCCCCAATAGGAGCAGTCAACTTAGGAGTGGAAGCTCTGCCTTTTTCATATACTTTGATTTTTGTTAAACACTTTATAAGCGAGTGATGCCCAACCACCCTGCTGAGGCAAAATTCCTGTAATGTCTACACCATAATTATTCTTTTAAGACACTTCCAACCTGATCCATCCTGCCCTCCAACAAAATACGATTTTAAGAAGTATAACACAATTCCGAAATCTTTTTTCATTTGTTCATCTTTACACCAAAAAACGCCCCAACTTTTTAAGTAGAGACGTTAATTTAGAAGTATTCATTTGAACTAAGGTAGGTCACCTTACAATGTCAGCTAGAATTTATTGATTTTGATTGGTAAAACAAATTGAATTGTAGCTTTGAAATAAAGTTTGAGCAAAAATATCTCGTAAATCCTTATTTTACGATAAATAAGAAGAATCCATTTTAAAAAAAGATTGATCAAAAAGGATTCTTCTTTAGCAGATTTAAGTTTGGTTTTTATAAAAAAGTTTGATCATTTTCTACCTGTGTTGCTCAACAATCGCGCCCGTTTGTTGAGCAAAGTTTAATACTATTTAATCTTTTTTATCTTGATTAAGTGTTTTAATTACTTCAGTAAGTTTCTCGTTTCTTTCACGGTCTAATTTGGTCTTTTCATTCATGAACTTAATTACTTTAATTACAAAATAAATGGCAAAAACAATAGCAATTAGATAAAAAACAATAGGTAAAAAAGTTAAAAGAGCAAACATACTATCTGATGCAAACAATGTATGACCCACATCCATATTAATCCCTCCTAAACAGTTAGCTAGATATTAAATATCATACAGTATCTTCTTCACAAAATGGCCCTAAAATGAAAAATGAGCGCTTATCCTTGTGCTAGAATAGCGCCCGTTTGCTTAAATGTCCCAAGAGTCATTTTACAGTTTATTCTTTTGTCTTTCCTTTCCAAATAAGTGAAAAAAACTGATTTCAAATATAATAAACGCTACAACAAGACCACCAAGGTATGGGTACGGAGAATCGATTGTTAAGAATAAGACCAAAGCCAAAACAAAAGCTATGATACCAATAACTACTGAGTATTTGACATATTTACTCAAGTCATAGACCTCCTTTCGTATCAGAACATCTGACTAAAAAGTATTCATGTTATACAGGTTATTCCAAACTGCACCCTTTTCAGGAAGACAGTTATTACGAATGACTCTCTTCTTTTTTGCTATAAATTTCATACGCAAAATAACCAAATAAAAAACCTATTCCAGGTCCCCAAGTCATTGCAGATAGTAAGGAAATTGGTGAAAATATACTTAAAAATATAGCAATAGCAAAACCAATCATCATTCCGAATGGTATTAAGCTATCCAATAAATTTTGAGGGTCTTTCGTTTTTTTCTTACCCAGGGTGCCTTTCTCATATTTATGCTTCATTCTCAGAATTACAAATACTGCAATCCCACCCACTATTACAAGAGGCAATATGGCACGCGCAATATCCAATGCTAAACCCATATTATAATCCCCCTTTCTTATGCTTTTAAATTGATTCAATTTTAACCTAGTTCATTCAATTAAATGGCCCGATTGCGGAATGAAAAATTCCTGCATTGATACAGGAATTTTAATCAAACTTTATTATAAATTATCGAAATTTTTCACAAATTACCAGACTTTATTTTAAATCAACATGAATCCATTCATACGCTTTAATTCCTATATACCAATCAGGATTTTTCTTAAATTCATAGTCGCTAATGAGAAAGCTACCTCGTCTCAAGCCCATACTTCCTTCGGTATTTAACTTTGTCATTATCACTACTTTCATTTGAGTTCTCCTTCCTTGTGTAACTTTATGTAAAAAAAGGAATAATTAACTTATCAAATACCAACATTTTTATGATAACTACCTATTTATCTATAAATAATATAAGAGGTGATTCCATTTTGAAAAGTACAGGAATTGTAAGAAAAGTAGACGAGCTAGGAAGAGTTGTAATCCCAATTGAATTAAGAAGAGTAATGGATATTAACATTAAAGACCCACTAGAAATTTTCGTAGATGAAGATCAGATTATTCTTCGTAAATATTCACATGCACGTGCATGTATGATTACAGGGGAAATAAGCGATAGCAACGTTGAACTTGCTGGCGGAAAAATCGTATTAAGTACCGCTGCAATTCATCTACTTCAAGAAGAATTAAAGGATTACATAACTGTAAATGCTTAATCGTACATACTAAAAGGAGGACCTAGTCCTCCTTACAGACCGTAGACAAACCCCACCTTTGCATTAAAGTGAAGGTGGGGTTTTCTGTTATTTTAAAAGATCTGTCTTCTTTTTCAGCTTGGACATGGTCCTCGCCATGTCCAGTTTGCCAATTTTTTTAGATTCATGGCAGCGAACGTAAGCATCGCCTGCATTGAAACTTTTTTAAGACCTCTTAAGGTCGTCCAACGCATGCCATGCTTTTCTTTTGCGTCCGCAAAAACTCGTTCGATTGTTTCTTTGCGTTTCGCATATAGAGTTTTATTAAGTTCGGTATGTCTCAAATGATCTACTTCATCTATGTAATCCTGCCATACATGTCTATGAATCATTTTGGTGTGATTCTTACTTTGCGTACAACGGTCTAACAGAGGACAGTCTTTACATTCCAAAGGATTTGAAGCGTATTGCTTGTACCCGTCTCTTGTTGTCGTACGGTAAGGTAGAATTTGTCCTTCGGGACATAGATAGGCGTCAAAATATTCATCGTAAACGTATTCGTATTTTCTAAGATATCCGTCTTTCGTTCTCGGACGTGTATAAGGCATAACAGGTCTGATGTCTTGGTCCATTAAGAATTTAGCGATGTGTGGTGTTTTATATCCTGCATCAACAGCGATTGAATGGGGTTTACCGACTTTATCTGTGACTTGAGTGACGAGCTTGTCCAACATCCGACTATCGTGAACATTCCCTCCGGTGACCAGTGAACCTGAGATAAACCCACGGGAATCGCTTGCCGTATGAAACGAATACGCAAATAGTTTTTCGCGTTCATCTTTTACGTAATAACCACTTTCAGGATCTGTCGTGCTAACTTTTATTTCTTTTGACTCTTCTTTATTCTGCGGGGGGAAGGGCTTTTTTCCGTGTTTCTCACGGTCGATATTGATCTCTTCATCTAACTGAGCCTGATACGTTCTGGTTTCCACTCGGGCTATTTTTTTTCAAATTTCTTCTTATTAGCGTTCGCTTTTACATGAGTAGAATCAATAAACGCAACGGATGGATCGACTAAGCCCTTGGTCATCGCTTCTTTTAGAATGCGATAGAAAATTGATTCAAATAGATCTGTATCGTGAAAGCGTCGTGCGTAGTTCTTACCGAAAGTTGAAAAATGAGGAATCTTCTCGGTGAACCCATAGCCAATAAACCATCGATAAGCCACGTTGGTTTCGATTTCCTTTATGGTTTGACGCATGGAGCGTATGCCGAAAAGGTATTGTATGAAGACCATTTTAATAAGAACAACGGGATCAACACTCGGTCGACCATTGTCTAAACAATACTTATCTTTTACCAGGTCATAAATGAATTCAAAGTCAATCGATTGTTCAACCTTCCTGACCAGATGATCATCTGGAACAAGTTGATCCAACGCAACCATTTCAATTTGATTTCTTCCATCTTCAACGTGTTTTGATAACATTTTATATCCCCCACAAAAAATCGATTCCATACTATTATACAAAAAAAGCTTGTAGGCTTAGTGACAGGGTTCCTGCTGTAGACCGCAAAGTAAATTTGAAGAAATAATAAAACGCACCCCTATTTTTTTATTTCTTCAAGTTTTCTTCTGTTAACTTCCCTATATAAGGAACCTTGAGATATTCCTGTTGCCGAGACGATCTCCTTGATAGAATATTCTTTACTATCATACATCCTAAGCGCAACAGTAAGCTTTTCTTTATCCAACTTAGGTCTACCTAATGTTTTCCCACGCCTTTTACTTGCTTCTAGTCCTTCCTTTACTCGCTCTGCAATAAGGTTTCTTTCTAGTTCAGCAATGACACACATCATTTGGAACATGGCCTTACCCGTAGAGGTTCTTGTATCCATATTTTCTTTTAAAGAAATGAATTGCACCCCCATCTCTTCTAACTGTTGAATAATGTTGAGGATATCCAATGTTTTACGTCCTAAACGGGATATGCTCTCTACTACAACTGTATCGCCTTTTCGGATGACATCAAAAAGTTGATGAAGTCCTTTTCGATCTTTAACCGTACCAGTAAATTTCTCCTTAACTATTTTTTCACAACCATGTTCATTAAGCATACCAATTTGCCGATCCAAGTTTTGGTCAATAGTAGACACCCGAGCATAACCTATTATCATTTGTAACCTCCAATAAATTTGTATATTTTTATTTTACTAGAGAGGAACTTATTGTAAAGGTATTTGGTAATACTTTTGGTAATTATTTTTGGTAACTGCTAATCTTAATAAAATCAAAGGACTGCAGGGCAATGGGGGGACATTACAAAAACACTGGTTTTTGGTAATCTAGTTGAGTAAAAAGTTTATTAATTTAGTGTTTAAAATTTATGTGTGCTTGAGTGTGATTAAATTTACCTCTCAAACACGTTAATTATTCAAGAAAAGGGCTATTTTCTTGAATAAGAGAAGGAATTATTAGAAAGTGAATTCGAAGCTTAAGATTTCCCTATGTATAATAGGATTTGAAAAGCATTGATCTTAATTATTAATATATTGCTCTTTATGTCTAGCTCTTGGTTTTGTGCCAAGGACATTTTTAATAATGTCTTCACTCATATGTATACCATGCTTATATAACCTATTTTGTTCTTGTTATTTGTTCGTCTTCATTGAAAAAATGTAATAAGACATATTTTAGCCCAAGCCTGGAAAAGAGAATCTTCCCCTGCATACGGAAAAAAAATAATATTTAAACCGGCCAATATACCCAATAACCATGAAAAATTCATATTAAGAGCTATCATCATTTTATTAACTTTGTTTGATCCACCTTACTCCCCACCTTTCTATATTAATAAATTCCCAGTAAATTAATGTAATTCGCGCAAAAATCATTAACATATCATTTCCAAAAACGGCACATATTATTAGTTATAAAAGCCATAATAACAGTATAAAAAACAAACTTTTCTAGGATGGGTTAAACTATGCGTTATTTAAAAATTAAATCCATTATGCAAAAAATGAAGCAAAATACTAAATGGACACAGGAAGAACAATTTAATAATTCAATTTTGTTCTCATCGGATGTTCATAAAAATGAAGAAAAACTAAAACAACTGTTAGATTCAAGTGATGATATCATTTTTCATGATTTCATCATTCCATTACATGACGGTCGCACATTGAAAGCACTACTAGTTATAGTAGACGGGTTAATTGATGAAGATGCCATTCGCAATAATGTATTAGAGCCACTGACTAAGGAATCTCTAGATAGCTCTATGGGAGAAGAATTAAAACAAGTAAAAGAAAGAATTTCTATTTTTAACACAAAGAAGGAAAATAATTTAGAAAAATCTGTATACCAAATACTGAAGGGAAATACGTTACTATTACTGGATGGGTATAGTGAAGGATTACTGCTAAATGCACCAGGGTACGAGGTTCGAGCAATCTCCGAACCTCAATCTGATCGAGCTGTGAGAGGAGCACATGACGGATTTATTGAATCATCACCTACTAATATTGCATTGTTACGGCGAAGAATCTCACATCCTTCTTTACAGTTTGAAACAATTAAAATTGGTGAATATAGTCAAACGGATATTACAATCGGATATGTAAAGGACATTGCGGATCCAAAATTGATTGAACGGATCAAACAAAGATTAGAACAAATTAAAGTGGATGAGATAAATAATTCAGGGGAAATCGAACAATTCATCGAAGACCATCCCTTTTCAATCTTCCCTACGATTGGAAATACAGAACGTCCTGACAAAGCTTCAGCCTTATTAATGGAAGGAAGAATTGTGATCATTGTAAATGGGGATTCGGTCAGTTTGTTTGTTCCATCCCTATTTCTTGAAAATATAAAAAGTATAGAAGATTACAGTTCTCGACCCTATTATAGTTCCTTCATTCGAATGCTGCGTTTCGTGTCATTTGTAATCAGTATTTCTTTACCAGGCATTTATATTGCAGCTATTAATTTTCATAAGGTGATGATTCCATCTGATATGATTGTCCCTATTATTCAAGCGCGAGAGACGGTCCCATTCCCTCTAGCAATGGAAATTGCCATGATGATTTTAATGTTTGAAGGTGTCCGTGAGGCTGGTGTCAGACTTCCTCAACAAATTGGCTCAGCGTTAAGTATTGTTGGTGCTTTGATTCTGGGACAAGTCTCAGTCTCAGCCGGACTTGTTGGTGCACCGACCATTATTGTTGTATCCATATCGTACATTGCTGCCTTTGTTATCACCCCAATTGCAGACGTCACCGCACTTCTTAGGATAGGATTATTTATTGCTAGTAGCTTATTCGGGGGATATGGACTAATTGTCGCCATGCTCGGTTTATTAACACATATGATCTCTTTAACATCGTTTGGGATTCCATTTATGGCGCCATTTGCACCTTTTTATTTTCAGGATTGGAAAGATTCACTGATTCGTTTACCGTTGAGGTGGAAAAAACAGCGACCAAAAAGTATACCGAATCAGCGTAAGACTAGAATTAGATCATTACCTAAAACAGGTGATAAATGATGGTAAGGATGCTAACTATCATCCCATTATTATTTTTATTAACCGGCTGTTGGAGTAGTCAAGAACTTGATAAATCAGCACTTGTACATGGGATAGGGTTGGATAAATCTGACGGACAATTACGAATTAGCGTCGAAATCATAAAACCAACTGGACCAAGTGAACAAGGTGGAGGAGAGGGGGGCGGAGGAAATGGCCAAAATATTCTATTAGAAAGAGACGCGGACTCATTGATACAAGGCGCAAGAGAATTCATAAAAGATGCGAAACGTCGGCTTTATTTTGAGCATACTCGTTTATGGGTGATTGGTGAGGAATTAGCAAAAGATAATTTTATTGACTACCTTGATGAAAGCAGACGCGATCAAATGTTTCGTTTGAATAGTTATCTTTTCATTACAGAAGAAAAGCCAATTGATATTTTGGGTACTTCTACACTTTATGAAGATCTTTCTTCGGCAGAAATAGTTTCTGCTTTAGAACAAACACAATATATTGCTGAATTTACACCCGTAAAAATATATGAATTTTATAAGTTAATTGAGGGCCCTATTCCTAATGCCTATTTGCCGATAATTCGAACAAGAAAAGAAAAGGGTAAAGCAATTACTTCAATGGACGGCACTGCTGTTATTAACACTTATAAAATGGTCGGTAAACTGAATACAGATGAAACTGTTGGGCTGAATGTCCTTTTAAACAAGGTAAAAGGCGGAAGTGAAACTGTATCTCTGAATGACAAGGAGAAGATCTCTGTAGAGATAAAGAAATTAGAAACGGAAATAAATCCAACATTAGATGGTAATCAGCTTGAAGCATATCTGAAAATCGAGATAGAGGGAACTTTAGCTGATAATACTACGAATAGGAATATAAATGATCAATGGATAAGTAAAGTTGAAGAAGAAGTATCAAATCAGACTGAAAAATACGTACGTTTAACTTTGAATAAGCTTCAAAAGGTAATAAAGACTGATATATCAGGAATTGGACTGGAAACCTACAGAAAATATCCTAAACAATGGAAAAATGTCCAATCTGAATGGAATGAGATTTTTTCTAATGCAGATATAATGATTGATGTTCATACAAATATTACTCATCAAGGTCTTATTAATAAAAGTGTAGAAAAAAATCACAAAAAGCCTTATAACAACCCTTATAAACGATAGATTCTATGGACAATGAAGAAGGAGATTACTGATATGTTAACGAAATGGGAGACACTTTTTTTATTAATAATGACGCTTCCAATCATGGGACATGTCGTGATTCTTCCGTTAATGCTCGATGTTGCTGGGAGAGATGCTTGGATTTCCATAATTATATCACTTCCGGCAGCATTTACGTTGGCAATCTCCATTTATCGTTTGAGACTTAAATACCCAAAACAAAATATTTCTGATATGCTTCACAATTTATTAGGAAAACCTTTTGGAGTGATGATAAAGATAATTTTCATTATCTACTTTTTATTTTTAACAATTTTCTCGTTTGCTTTGTTAGTTGATTTTATCTACATTGCCTTTTTTCCTGAGACACCACGATTGGCTATACTGGTCTGGTTTTTGTTATTCTTTGTTTATGCAGCTTCAAAAGGTATTAAAAGAATTGCATTAACGGCAGGAATACTAGCAATAATTGCTATGGCGACTGGACATACAGTCACGATTTTGGACAGACCAATGAAAGATTGGAGTGAGCTCCAACCTATATTTGAGTTTGGTTGGAATCCAATATTATGGGGATCTTTGATAATTTTAAGTATATGGGTAGAATTATTACTACTTTTATTTCTACCCATTCAAAACATTCGTGAAAAACGAATGTTTTTACTATGGAGTATTGGAATTTTGTTAAATGCACTTATGATGTTTTCAACAACTATAGGTAGTATTACGATTTTCGGATTAGGTCAGGCTGATAATTCTGTATATCCCGCATTAGAGTCAGTACGAATTATTAGTTTAGGATTCATTGATCGTTTTGATATTTATGGATTACTATTAATGGCTGTAGGGACATACATACGCTGCAGTCTATACTTCCGAATCGCTTATGATATAACTGTATCAAAGGTTTCCTCAAAGTGGATAAGACGATTTGGGTTTACGGGGTTTGTTTTACTCGTATTCCTTGGTACGTACTATTTATCAAAAGAACATCTTCGGCTAGATAAAACATTAGATATTTACGCATATATGATTGTCCTGTTTCCTATTCCATTTTTGTTACTAGGTATCTCTTATTTAAAAGGAAAAACAAAGCAGAGTTAGCTCCCAAAAAGGGAAAAGTGATGCTTACCTTATGTCTTAAGTTTTGCAAAAATCATTGCTAGATAAGGGGGTATTTTCAGAGTTATGATTTTAAAAGTATAACTATCAGTTGATAAAAAAGTAAGCAAGGCAAGCACCCTATCATTGTGCAGATACATCAATACTACGGGGACTACATACCGTTTTAATTTCAGCTAGATTGGACAATTCACCTCGATCACGTATATGAATTTTTCTCGCATCAACCTCAAAGTCCTCAAGCTAATATCTTGATGGGATATTAGCTGGCTTTTGTCACCGATCAAAATGATAAAAAACTACGACACCTTCAACTTAATAGGTATTCGCTGATTCATATTGAGTTCAAAAGTTCCGTATGGATTGACATGATGATAAAATAAAGGTGTTAATCCCCTAAAATCTTCTGGAGTCATTTTCTTCAACCAATATTGGTTGTTGTCATAAAGAACCTCTTGTACCATTAAGGTATTCATATAGACTAAGCAATTTTGCAGCAATTGAAGTGATAAGACAGAAACCTCTTGATCTTCTATCGAATTGGAACGAATTTCACTGTTTTTTCCATAGAAAATATAGGTATTCACCGAGTTCCATTGTTCCACTGTATTTAATCCTTCATGGATCTCTCTGCGAATCTCTTCATAGTGTAAATAATCACATAAAAAGATTGTTTTAATCGCTTTTCCTAATTCACATAAAGCCTGATAAGTTGGATGTTTCGTATCCCGTGTAAATCGCTTTAATATAGATTCGGCAGAAGCAGTACCCAACCGTAGAGCAGTTGCAAACTTAATGATTTGTTCATACTGTTGCCGAATAAGATCCCAGTTAATCGGTCTACTTAAAGTCGGTTGCAGGTGAGGATATTCCTCATTCATGCCGGCTTCTGGACGATATAGCTTTTGAGACCCGATATTTTTAAAGCGTGGCATCAGTTTAAAACCAAGTAGATGACAAAAAGCAAAAGCAACGACACTTTGTCCGTGTGTATCGACATAATTTCTGTCAACTTCCATATCCGTACAGTGCCGAAGAACTCCTTCCATCATAGCTGCCACTTCCGAAGAAAGGCAGGACTTTAGCTGAGAATAAATACAAGCTGACTTTCGATCTGTATGCCAATAGATCATGACTCCATGTTTCTTATAACGAGGATGCCATTCAGAGAGTAGGTTCTGATCCCAAGAACCAAAATGTTTTGAATCGGAAGCACATGCAGTGGTAGCTTCTCCCCATACCTCTTTCATTCGATTGTAGATGATATGGTTGGTAACCTCTGCGTTGGCTTTTCGCAAATGGTCTTTATGAATAAATTTTTGACGGATATATCGAAGTTCCCGATAACCATCTAGGTGGTTTCCAGCAGAAACAGTTTTCAAACCTGTATTCGTTCCTAATCCAAATAAACTTAGTAGAAGCCGTCGTTGGATGGTTTCTCGATCTAAAATCTCTCGATCGGCTGTGGTTTTAAAGTGCTTGGTAAACTCCGTGTGAAAATCTGTTTCTTTTAGTAAATCCAATAGGTTAATGTCGGACCAACGGCTCTTAATCTCCCGTTTAAGCGTCGTCACATGTGGGGGTTCGGGTTGCTTTTCAAGTGGAGTGACTCTAATCCATCCCTTGTTATTTCTGGTAGTGATCGCTACTTTTTCGTTACTTTGATCCCTTAACCCTTGATTCAATAAATGGAGTTTATCTTTCATCAACAGTATAATATCTTTGATAAAAGGCTCTACATCAAGAGGCACTTTCAGTGCTTGAAAATATTCTTCCTTGTGCTCTTCAAAATCTTGAGGGAGATCTTCATCCGGGTTTCGATATCGATCAGCGCCCTCAATCCAAATTTCTTTACAACGAAGTCGAGTGCGAAGCGATTGTATGACAGCAATTTCATAATTGATTCGATTTACCCTTTCAATTCCTTTGCTGTCTGTCTCGACAATGACGTCTTTCCATTTTGGCTGAATTACGCCTTCAATGGGAACTTCATCACCAGCAGCAAAATAACGCTGCCCACTTTCCCCATACTCTCGAATTAGTTGTAGCTTTGAAATAAAGTTTGAGCAAAAAGATCTCGCAAATCCTTATTTTACGATAAATAAGAAGAATCCATTTGAAAAAAAGATTAATCAAAAAGGATTCTTCTTTAGCAGATTTAAGTTTGGTTTTTATAAAAAAGTTTGATCATTTTCTACCTGTGTTGCTCAACAATCGCGCCCG
>NZ_JBBOXM010000003.1:0-20553 GCF_038007625.1 Cytobacillus sp. FSL K6-0129
GCCGAAATGGCTCGATGCTGATCTTTTTCAACTTCCGTCAAATTATCGTTAAACATGATAAGAGATTTCGCGACTTTTTCTACTTCAACGATTTCATCCGCAGTCAATTGTCGCCCTTCGTTTTTCGCGTTAACCATTACGTTATAAGCCGTCTCTGCTTCACTTTCTGTTTTTGCGCTAACCCCTAGAACCAACGACAACCCCAACACGAAAACTAAACTGACAACAATTAACTTTTTCATAACGGATAATTCCTCCTTGGTATTTGTTACCATCATTATATTACGACGCAAAATAAAACGCAACTATAAAACGAAAAATATTTCGAAAAGTTTTGCGTTTATTCCGTTACATCTAATTCCACTTCTTCTTCTTTTATTGGCATGACTAGCTTAATATCAATGCGAGAGATGATGATGTCTCCTATTAATACCGTATTAACATCCGTGTCATTTAGTTTCTCGTCAAGTGCTTGTGGATCAAACGTTTCTGCCAAAGTTTCATATTCAAGTCCGCTATGTGTTGCTATTTTAAGTTTCATTAAAAGCTTCCTCCTCCGCGTGATTGCATAAAGAATTGCGTTGTTACTTGCGCGTTAATTCGTCCAAGACCGTTTGGTGTTATCTCTATCTCGTGCCAACCTCGCGTAACCTTACCGCTATCATCTACTTGAAGATACGGAACAATATCTATACTGTTTCCGCTAGTTAATGTATGCGGAACGGTATTACCGTCAACTTTAATCGTTACGCGAGAAGGTGTACTGTTTAGCTTGTAAATTCCATGCTGAATTTCATGCGTATGATTTGGCAAAGTAAAGTCGTGCGTATGATCCGGAATAGTTACGCTATGAGTATGATTTGGTATCGATACACTGTGCGTATGGTTTGGAACCGTAACATCATGACGATGACTAGGAACTTCGAAATTATGCGTATGCGAAGGTATAGAAACGCTATGACTATGATTTCCGCTGCTCTCCGCAGTATATAAATGCGATGCGCTCGCCGCCTCGAATGCTACGCGAAAACTCGTTCCACCTTGAGGACTAAATTCACGTTTAGGCGCTGATACTCCGCCCGCTTCACCGGCATAGTTAAACATTTTATGCGAATGATCGCCGCCAGCACTTGACGTTTGTGAGCTACCACCACCGCTTGCCGTCGATGTACTTACGCCACCACCGCTCGTGCTTGTCGCAGTCGTTCCGCCACCGCTCGAACTTGTTGCCGTTGTTCCTCCACCACTTGAGCTTGTCGCAGTTGTTCCTCCTCCACCTTTCGTAGTAGTTGACGTAGCGCCCCCACCTTCTGTTGCGCGTCCATACGTTCGGAATTGCGAAGTCTCAAACGTTAGCACAAGCTTATTAATGCGGACCATTTCTTCCGGCAACTCAAATCGAAAGCCAATCGGATTATCTTGGTCGGCATTGTCGTGCGCTTGATACGTCAATAAGTTCGTTGCCCCTTGCGCGTAAACTTCGTTAATCTCTTGACGGCGCTCTAAATCCGCTTGCGTCGTGCCGAGATTCTCCGTCTTGTTTGCGATTTCTAGCTGAATGTCGCCAGGGCTTCCGACCATATCCGGCTTGCTTTCGCCGACGATTCGCGCTTCAAAAGTGCCGAGGTCTGGGTCAATGATGCGTACTATACGACCAACGCGTAGCTTATCGACGTCCATGCCCGTCAAGCTCGACAAGTCGACGGCGCTAATACGATAGCTAACTTTCGGCACGCTCCGCTCATCGAGCAACGCCTGGGCTGATGCTTTAAGCGAGTTAATGTCCTCGAATCGACGGTCAACCCAAACGTAGGGTATCAACCCATATTTCGCGATAGACTCTGCGTTTTCCAAGTAAGGACGTCCGTTGTTAGCTTCGCGAATTGTTAGCTGATTAACGCCCTCGCCGTAGCCTTTCGGATAGATACGATTGAGTATTCCCGTCGGATCAATGTCTCGCTGTATCTCGCGCTGATTCTTGCCGAAACGAACTTCGCAAGTTGTTGCGTTAGAAGGTCGCACGAGATTAAGCGTCCAAGGGTAAGACGTTGTATCCCACGTCCATTCATACTGTTCGTCGAAAGGTTGCGCAATAGAAAAAAGAGGACCGAGCAATCCGTTCTCGTCCTCCCATTTATAATGAAAATATCGCGTAAAGTCGCAGCGTCCAAGTCGCCAATGCTTCGTCGTCTGTCGTGCAAGTATATATTCGATATTTTGCTTCGTCGTCCAGTTTATCGTCTGATGGTACTCGAATAGCACGTCGTCCAAGAGTGTCGCGATAACGTGGTCGCATTCGTACTTGATGGAGTAATTCGACTCTGATTTCGTGGTCTGCGACGGCACAATGCGAAAAAGACCGATATACTCACCGGTTAGGTCGTCGATTATCTCGACGTAGTTTAACGGCTGGCATTCGGCATTCTTCGGATCATCTAATGGTAAAATAAAAGAAGCGCCCCAAATTTCGTTGAGACGCTTCTTGTATGATACGCTATATGCATTTTCGAGTATTGCGATAGGTTGGCGCGACCGATTCAGTATTTTAATCGTGGCGAACGCCTCCTTTATGATGTTGTATTGGTAACTCGTTGGTTTTTAAAATCATTTAATTTCTTGATTAAGTTATTCTTAAGTAAGAATCTTTTTACAGCGTGATAAAAACTTTCATTTTCAAAGAATGCTATAGACTTCTTCATTTTTTTAATCTCAACGTCTTTGTGATTTAATGTGATTTCTCTTGAAGATATTTGATTCTCTTTGTTCACTATTTCTGATACATAATCTTTTATTATTATATTTTGAAAAGTAATTAAGAAATCAGAATAATAGTTTTTAGTATAATGTACATAATAAGCGTTCCAAGGATGATTAGTGTCTACTAAGTGCGAGTCTTTATTGAAATGAATTAGGCTGACGTCGTAGTTATTAATAACATATTCATCAAAGGATTCCCAAGCAAAATTATATTTATCTACATCTATTTGGGCGACAAGCCCGGATGTACTAAACCTCTTTATTTCTTTAGTTGTCTCATCAAGATATTTGTCAGCAAATCTTGCCTGGTTTAATATCACTTTCGTATGTGGAAGATTCGACTTTAAGAAACTAAAGAAATCATCAACGCAATTTTTCCACATCTTAAAATAACTATCGAAATCATTAAGCGGGGGATAGAACCTTTTTTGATTCTAATTCTTTGTAAAAAGTTGTTCTCGGAAACTTCCAAGTGTTGTTAGTGATATAGGAACCTAGATACTCAAACACACCGAAAAGTACGTCGCCAAAAAAATCTATAATTAAATAATCTGGTTTTTCTTTTGCAATCCTGCCTAAGAAGGATTTATCTAACTCGGATATTAAATGTAAACGATCAAAATCTTTATCTAAATTATTAATCTTGGCCGCATCGAAACTAACCGCTTCTGACATGACTGACAATAAAGAACTTTGATTTTGATGTATAACGCATTTACTAATATCCGAATAACTTTTATTAAACATGGAATTGAAATTGTCACGACTAACGCAACAACCCAGGACTCCAACGGTTACCTTCTCTTTCATTTACCTCACCACCAAAAACCCATTGTTTAAATTAATGATATATTAAGGTAAGTAGAAAATCAATCCAGTAAAGGTAACTGCTGTTAAATTTCCTGTAGTAGGTACCGATACTCTACCGGAAGAGTACACGTTAATTCTTGCAAAATCAGTAGATCCCCCTCCAACACCGCCAGTAATCATGAAAGCTGTGTGAGGAGCAATCCCTGTAGGTAGTTTAAAAACAGCGTTCGCGTCAGAATCCCCGCCTCCTTTAGTTCCTGGCACTAGTATCCCCCTTAAGTAAACGACTTTACCACTGACGGCATAATATAATTCAGTACCACTGCTGTAGGCAGTCCAGCCATTTAAAAGAGTTACTTGCTTCCAGTTTAAGTTATCATCGACAGTATCGCTCTGGCTATTTTGGTAATTCGCTGTAGTTCCGCCTGACTCAACATCATTATTCTTAACCTTATTCAGTGTCCCCGCATTACTTGTTACAAGGATTCCGTATGCTGGCTTAAATTCTGATGTCCCGGCTCGAACGATATTTGAAAAAATTTGATTCCTATTTGCACCACCGGATATCGCGATATTCGATGAGGATGTGCTTTTTTGGTTATTTGAAGTAATCAAGGAATTTGTTACGGAGTTTTCATACGAATTTGAGTCAATGGATATTCCATGATTACCATTTCCACTCACTATTGTAGAGTCGATAGTTACACCATAAGTCATTCCCGTGACATACACACCTTGACTTCCATTATTTTTAATAACACATCCGCCGCTTATAGTAATTGCAGACGAAGAAGATACTAAAACTCCGATATTCATAGCGTTCTCTACGGTACATCCGTTGACTGTAACATCATTAGAATTATTTGAAACTTCTATACCGTTAAGTGTCGGTCGTGAGATAACAGTATCACTTATTTTTACTCTTGTTGAGTTAACTAAGTATATACCGGTATTTTTAACGTCTCTTATAACTGTGTTCGTAATGGATGCATTGTAACATCCGTCAATAGTTAGTCCGTTAAACGAATTAGCTACTAAAATATCATCAACGGTAATATTTCTAAAATTTAAGAATGAGCACGCATGACTCTCTAGTTCTTCAAAACGACACCCTCTAATCGTGATACCATCGTGCCAAACCTGGCTCGAAGTAACGTGCGTTCCTATTCCTGCTCCTACTCTATTAAAGTAGCAATCAAAGATTTTAATGTTCTTACATGGGGTATTATCATATTGACCGAACAGTGGAAAATTATCTTCTCCTTTAGCTAAGTCTATTTGAATTGCTTCTGAAAAACCTCTTGAACCAAGATGAGTGAAACCGGTAAACGTACAGTTAGAAATCGTGCAATTATCCGTCGAGTTAACTTCAATGTGATGTGCATTGTACACATTTTTTATAGTCACGTCTGATATTTCTATGTTTCTGCCGTGTCCAATGATTATTCCGTTAGAAGTTTGAGGCAACTCGACTCCATTAACATCCAAAATTCCGCCTTTAATTTTAATATTTGAATTGCCATCATAGCCCGAAAAGGAATCACCATTTTTACCGTTTGCAATAATCGTATAGACATCTTCGTTCGCTCGCTTAAATATCGCTTCTGGATGTAACATCAAAGTAGTATCCGATACCAAGGTCAATGTCTTGTCGATTAAATAAACTCCTTTAGGAACGTATATTTCCCCTGCTAAATCTAGTGCGGACTGTATCGAACCTGCGTCTAATGTAATACCGTCACCCATTGCGCCGTAAGTCCTTACATTGCGATAGTATTGTTGCAAATCGACGCGTTGTTTAAGCGTGTCTAGTATTACCCCATCTTCATCAACTCTTGCCTGCGCAGTTTCGGGATCGATAGAGCCTTCTAAAACAACTTGATTTAATTGCTCTTGAACACTAACGGCTTTTGTTACTGCTGAAACCGAAGTTTCTATAGCACTGTTTGCTTTAGTCTCAGCATAAGTCGATTTTAGAAAAGCTCCATTACTGTTATCTATCGCTTGATTCAATTTCGGATAAGACTGACGCAAGGTATCCGTTGCTAATATTTTAGGCGCATCTGCCATAAAGATTCCTCCCTTTCCGCGTCAGCTTACACGTACTTATACGTCAAGCTTTCGCTCATTGTTACGTTTAAATTTGTTCCGCTTATGCTCACGTTATTTATGCCTGGCAATATCTCGATAAAATGTCCGCCTGTTCGCGTCAAGTCATTAATGCCATTTACCAAGATGAGGTATTTCTCGCCAATTACTTCGATTGTCTGTCCGCTCATATTGCCTAAAGTCATCGTGCGTCCATTTGCGCTGATTCTAACGTTTGTTCCCGTGCCTTCGAGCTTGAACGAGAACGGTATTACGGTAGTTCCGTTGTTAACGATGTTAAATGTTATTGGCGCCGTCAGTTGGCGTCCACTAAATCCCGTCTCCCATATTACGTCGCTAAGTATCGGTACATCGCTTCCCATTACGATATCGTTGCTCGGCACAATAAACTTCGCCATTGGATCATGCGCAATTAATGGCAATGTAAAAAAGCCGAGGTTAGCCAGTCGTTCAACCGGCACACCTCCGCCCACTTTCACGTCATAATATTTATCCGGCTCATCGCCAAAGCGCAACTTGACCGTCTTAGGTCGACCGTAGTCATCGACAAACAGTTTGACAAATTTTCGTATCTGCGCCTTTAAATCCGTATATGACTGTCGCTTAAATGCGCAGTTTAACTCGAACTGCCTTACGTCCATATAAGCGCCAAAATCATATGCGCCATGTCTGCCCGGCACCGTCATCGTATTTGTGCGAAACGAAGGCAACATAGGCTCGCTTGAATCGAGCATGACCGTTAAGCCTAGCGCTTGCAGTTCGTTATCGTCTATCCATACGCTTGATTCCACTACCTTTGCCCCCTTCGTCTTGCTGTACTTGCATTATCGTGTGTAATTTCGCGATTCACAGTCGGAGCCACTAACGTACCAACCTTTTCGCCATCCATTACGACTTGCATTCCGCTCATCATTTGTAAGGCTTGTTGCATTATAGATACCGCATTATCGGCACTGGAATTAGAATGGTCAACGGAAAGGCTGGCCATCATGCCTACCCCTGCTGCGCTAGGCGTGTTAAATGCCGTCGAGATATCCGGCGCATCAACGATGGCGGCGTCTGCCAATCGTCCGCTTGCTTTCTCAACGTCGCCTATCATCGAGTCCATCCCAATCACGAAGCCTTCGCCAGTGTATGCGCCAATCTTTTTAAATACGCGCGACGGCGAGTTAATATCCAACCAGCCCTCAACGGTGCTCTTAGCTGCCAGTGCAATTTCTTTAGCCTTACTCGCAACGGCTCCAATCATTTCTCCCATTCCGCTGATTAAACCGTTAATCATGTCCTTACCTGTCTGTTTCAGGTCGACCTCTTTAATACCTTCGATAATCCTCTCGACAAGTTCTCGCCCAGTTGCTACTAAAGCAACAAACGCAAATGCCAGCGCGGCGCCAGCTACATCAACGATAATCTTACCGAGCTTATTAATAAAGTCTTCCTTTTTCTCCTTGTTGCCGTCGGACATCTTGTCGATCATCTTCTTACCGGAATCTTTTATCTCCGGCTTGTCAGGTACGCCTTTAAACCAATTCTTTATTGCTGTCCACCATTCGCCTAATTTCGCGGTAATCTTAGCTGGTATCTCGCTAAACCATTGCGAAATCTTTGTCCACCATTCACCTAGCTGCGTATATATTTCACTTGGTTTTGTGCTAAACCATTCCTTGATTGTTTCGCTCCATCCCGCAAGTTTTTCGATCATTCCCACTTTGACTTCCTCGAACCACTCTAGTATCGTTTGGCTCCATTCTAAAAATGACTCAACCATTTTCGCAGGAACTTCACTAAACCACGCCTTGATAGCTTCCCACCAAGAGCCGAGTTTTTCCGTGATTACAGTCGGAATTGATTGGAACCATTCCGCAATGGCTGTACCCCATTCGGAGAATTGTCGTTTGTTTTCCTCGTTCTGCGCTTTCGTCCATGTAACGATTGCTTCGCCCCACGCAACAAGAGCTTCTGTTATTCTCGACGGCAATGAGTTGAACCATTCTAAGATAGATATTGCCCATCCTTCAAGAAGCGTATATATATCCGTACCCTTCTGCGTAAACCAATCGGAGATTGACGTCCACCAAGATGCAAATCCTTCCGCCGTGGCTTTCGGCAACCCTTTAAACCAATTAATAACTACGTCAACCCATTCGTTGAGTTTTTCGCTTATCTTCGTTTTCAAGGCGCCGAGTGATTCCACCATTTTAGACCACTCATCGCCCCATAGCTTCTTAATTTCGATTAGGAACTTTGTTCCTTGTTTCTTTATCGACTCCCACGCATTGGTAAAAATCTTCACGAATAAATCTTTCGCTTGTGCCCAATCACCGTTAAGAAATGCGCGCATAAAATTTCCTACGTCTTTGAAGAAACGCTTAATTCCTTCAAGCCCTACTTTTGCTACTTCAATAAATGATAAGAAGCTTTCTTTGATTTTACCGGTAAAAAAATCAACGCCTGTAGCAAACCACTCAACGTTTTTATATAACCAATTGAAAGCAGCAATAAGACCCACTATGGCGGCTACTACAATTGCGATAGGTGCGGCTACGGCTGATATAACTCCCAAAACTGCGGGTAAAGCTGCGACTATAGCATTGAAACCGGCTACGACCATAGGTAGGAAACCTACTAATATAAGTAACGGTCCAGCAAGTAATGCAAACGCAGTTGCAACCATCACAAGGATAGCAGCTGTCATCTTTATCGTAGGGTGTAACTTGGAAAACTTCTCAGCCATTTTAATAACGCCGTCAATAACTGGATCGAGCGCCTTCATAAGTAAAACTAGTACCGCTTTAAACTCATCTCCTATAATCCGCACAACATGCTTTAACTTGTTTTGGAGAATTTTAATTTGTGAGTCAAAAGTTTTATAGCGCTCACTAGCTTCTTTTGTTAATGCGACATTCTCTTCCCAAGCCTTTGTACCAGTCTCAAGTGACTCGCGGAATAAATCTCCCGCACCGGACGCTCTTAGTAACGCATCACGTACTCGGATTTCCGATAACCCTAAATCCTCGAGAACGCCAAAAACGTTTTGACCTTCTTTACTCATCTTCCCAAGACCTTCGATGAACGTAATAATTGCGCCCGACGCATCTTTCTCAAATGCTTCCTTGAACTCTGCGCTAGACATCCCAGAAACTTTTGCGAAGTTGTTAAGGTTATCTCCACCTAATTTAGCAGCCGATGACATTTCAATCATTACTCGCGAAAATGCTGTACCGCCCGCTTCCGCTTCAATTCCGACGGATGAAAGCGCACCGGCAAACGATAAAATCTGCGCTTCAGTTAATCCAACTTGCGAACCGGCACCGGCAATACGCAAGCCCATCTCGACGATTTCCGATTCAGTCGTCGCCAAGTTATTTCCGAGGTCAACGATAGTGGCGCCAAGTCGGTCGAAGTTCTCTTGAGGCATTTGCGTAATATTAGCTAATCGCGCAAGCGCAGTCGCCGCATCCTCGGACGCCATATTTGTTGCAACGCCCATGTTAACCATTGTTTCGGTAAAGCCCATGATTGCCTCGTTCTTGATACCGAGCTGACCTGCCGCTTCTGCAACGCCTGCAATTTCCTCTGTGGATGCGGGAATTTCTTGCGCCATTTTTAGAATGCCTTTGCGAAATCCCTCGATTTCCTTATCTGTTGCATCTACTGTTTTCTTAACTCCTGCGAAAGCTGACTCAAAGTCTGACGATACTTTGACCGCATAACCAATACCTGCTCCGGCTGCTATACCAAGTCCAGTTAACGCTGCTCCAACCGCACCAACCGCCTGCAATGCTTCTTGATTTCTCTGAGCAAACTGATTAACGCGACTGGTTGCTGTTCTAAGTCCGCTTGTAAGACTTGTTATGTCAGCCCCAATTCGAACAATTAATGATGAAGCTGCTGATGGCATCTAGATTCCTCCTTTCTTTTCGAAGTCCCATTGCGATAACCATTCCTCATCGTTTTTCGCTTGTTCAAACTTGTCTTTGATTGTTTGTTCCGACATTGTTTCGTCAGGTCGCTTAAACAAGTCACTCGCCTTCGGTCTTTTAGCTCGATGTGCTGCTTCGTGCATAATAGCGACTTGTGCTGCACGCTCGTATTCGTCAAATTGGTGTTCTTGCTCTCCGCGCATCATTAACGAATATTCTCGGGGCGTAAGCGCCATTATCTCCGTCGGTTTTAATCGAAGATAGCGCCAACCATCTTCGATTATTTTGTCGTAGTCAAAATCTCGTTCAGTGTCTCGAACGCTTCCGGATTCTTCGCTTTCAGATTGCTGACTACTTTCGCGAAGAAAAAACTTTCAAGAACTACCTCGTTAATCGTTTCGAAAACGTAAGAAAGGTCGATTTTACCCTCGTCAAACGATTTTTCAATCGCTGCGTCAACGGTATCCTTCGCTAAGTTTTCGTCTGTATGAAATAACGCTGCATGGATAACGTTGGAGAAAACGTCTAATGATCCAGTCATTGCAGTACCGACGAATCCAAGAGAACCGCCTTCGTACTTTCCTTCAAGATGCTTAACCGATTTAAAATTCAATTTCAATTCATACTCTTTTCCGTTAACTTCAAATCTCGCCATTTATAAAAACCCCTTTTCGGTATTATTTTCGTAAGTAAAAAGGCGAGCCGAAGCCCGCCAGGTTAATCGTTTATTCTGCGCCCGCTGGAATTTCCGTCAGCGTTTCTTCTGTAATACTCCCGTTTAAAGAACCACTTAAGGAATATGTGGCAAATTCCGCATTACCAAAGGACCTTTCAAAAGATGAAATCATATAGTTTCCTTTTTCAGCTTCTTTAGTTCTCTTATTTATTTCATAGATTTCTACGAATTTTTTCTCTCGCATTGCCTTCTTTACATAATCAATAAACGGATCGCCCTCGGTTAGAATTCCTTCCAAAGAAATCTCTTGAGTTACATTACCGTAATCACTACCGCTTTTATCCTTTGTATTTAAGTCAATTGCGTCGGCTGACATATTACTTGAACCCGCAGTTTGGTTAAAAGGTCGTACTAATAAATCACCTGTTGTTTGGTCAGTAATAGTCGCTGCAAATAATATCTCTTCCCCGCGATATTCGATTGCCATTTATTCGTCCCCCTTATATTGTTGCGCTAACTTCAACGTCGAAGTAAACGCGATGATAACTAGTTTTGTCGCTTATATCCTCAGGTATAATCGGAACTTCTCCCGTAACAAGCGCATAAAAATAGCCCAGCTTTTCGCCAGGCGTAGTTGCGTTAAGTAATTCAATTTTGTCTTTGATTAGCGAACCTTTAACCGCGTCTTGAAGTAGCGACCTTTCTCGTATAGATGACGTATATAAACCGACTTGCCACCGATAGGTCGTTTCAAAGCGCCGAGACTTCGAAATGTTTGTGTTATTATTTTGCATCTGCTCAACCGTTAACAACGGGCGTTCTGCTGGCAATTTAACACCATCATAAAGCCAAACTGTTTTAATGCTCGTCGATGCTTCTAAGTGTGTACGCAATGAGTGCGTTAAATTAAATTGCATAATATCACCTTCCCATGTTCCGTAGAACTTCGTCGATTTTATTACGATAAGGATCGCGATTGTTCCAGACCGCTTTTCTAACGAATCCCTTTTTCGAAGCATGTTCGTATTCTTGGCGCAGTGCATACGGTAAATCAGACCCGACAGTCCAAACAGTTTCTTCCTCTTTTTGTGGGCTAGACGATAATGATCCTTTGAGTGCTCCGGTATCGACTGGCGCATTGTTAGCCGAATCATTTGCAATCTTTCGCGCATAAGTTTCAGTAACGCGACCAACTTCTTCCGTCGCTACTCGGTCGTTGAGCATGCGTAAAGTATCGCCAAGACCGGATACGCTTACGTTAAACATCCGTCTACTCATGATCTCAACCTCCCGACAAATTCAACGCGATTGCGTTCGCCAATTCCTTTTTTGTCTTTTGCCAGAACTTCGTAATCCCGCCCATCGTATCTAACCCATGTTAGGTTATCGTACTGATTGCCGATATCTTCAAGGAATACCGAAAACCATATGTCGCCTTTTTCAATTAATATTCCGTTTTGCAAATAGCGCTCTAGTGATGAGGATGCCATCGAGGAAAATTCGGTCACTACTGCGTTTGTATAAATCTCGCCATGACCACCGCCAATTGGCTCGCCCGTAATCGGATCAGTCTCGCTCTCTAGCGCATAAAAAAGAGTCACCGGATGCTCCCGATGACTTACGATTTCTTTTCGCGTTTTCTTCATAAATTCTATATCTCCCGGAGTGAGCAACGCGGTCAACTCCTTTCTACAAATAACGCTCGTCAAGCACATACGTTAAGTAGCTCGAACAGCCCGGATGCGGCATGTATATTTCGCTATCAGTCGGCTTAAATATGCCGGCACCTTGACCATAACGGTCTTGTCGCGCTAACTGATAACATCGATGCGAACTGTGATGACGATGCCTATGTCCGTTGTCCGTAATCTTAACCCATTCGACTACATCGCTATTCTTTGCGCTCTGTGCCGATGCAACTCGATAAGCCGTATTGCCTTCCGTTACAACTAAACGCTTAATCTTCCATGTTTCATTTTCGTGTACTTCGCGAATGTGAGCGATCATAGCGCTAACGGATTCACCGCGAATAATGTCCGCGCGCAGTACCTTCGACAGTTCATCGCGCATATCTCCGCTTAAACGCCAAACGCGGTCGGATAAAACCAATCCGTCGTCTCCATAGCGCTTGACTACGTAATTAAATACGTTCGTGTTAATGCGCTCTAGCTCCGCCTTGGCAATTGCGCCTGTACCAACTACGCCAACAATAGCAGCGCTAAATCCTGCCGTTCCTTTTTCAGCAGTTTCGCGTATTACTTCCTCAATCGAGGACGTTCCATATTCGCGCAATAACTTTTCAATACCGTTAAGCTCCCGTAGCAATCGCGATAACCGCTGTTTCTTTATAATGCCGTCTTTATCCGCAAACTCCGAAAGCAAGTCCGCTAAGTCGCCCCGAATGCGTCCGATTTCCTTAATGGCGTATGCGACTTGCTTATCGTTAAGTTTGCCGTATTGCATGGCGAGCTTTTCTAGTTGTGCGTCGAGTTTATCTTGGTTGTTCATCGGCAGTCTGCCCTTCCTACATGCGATTGGCTAGCTCCATTTCCTCGCTTATACTTTCGATATTGTTTTCGAGACTCTTTCGCTAGTTGCATATAGTTATCGTAGACATTCGATTTATCAACCGATTCCTCTCCGTCTGTATACTTAAAGTAGTGCGCGGCATTTGACGCAATTACTTCGTACCCTATAGAGAGCGCAAGATATAAAACTGCGTTCTCGTTTTCTTCTTCCGTTATACCTGATTCAGCAACAGCTTCGGCAACCCAAACGACAATATCAGCCGAAGTGACGCCCGGAACATTATTTAAACGCGTAGCTAATCGTTCTGACACCGCCATTGGCATCACCTCCGTTATTTTGCTTTAGTTTTCGACTTAGATTTCGGTTTAACTGGCGTTTCTTTTTCTTCCGCCTCTTCAGCTTTCTTATCTAAAGACTGTACAAAAGGCTTTGACTTTTCTAGCGCTGCAATTACCTTTTCATCGTTCGTAACAAGTACGCCCTCTCCGTTGAATAGTGCGTAAACTCCGTCTCGATTATATTCATAGTTTGGAATAGCTTTAAACTTCGCTACTTTCATTAAGCGCCGCCCCCTTCTAAGGCTGCGATTTTAGCTGCTAACGATTCAAGAACTGCTTGCACGTTCGATCCAGTAACACCGCTGATCGCCGTAGTGGAGATTTGACCTGCATTATGTGCATGGTTTCCTGCTGAAGCTGTGCTTGCGGTTGTGCCGATGGAAAGACTAGAAGTTCCTGCTCCAATTGCAGTTCTCGCAGCTGCTGCGTCTTGAGAAGATAACAAATTCCTTCCTACAGTAGTTGCATCGGTAATTTGTGACGCAGTATGTGAATGCGTAGATGGAGAGAATGTACTCGGTTTTCCAGTAACCTCGCTCCACGCTACGGAGACACTTCCGCCAGCATTCTCTTGTAAGTCTCGTATGATGTCGCCTAACTTAACGTCATTTGCGACAGGCATAGATAAATTTAGTCGTTCTTTTTCCGTTTCATTAATCGGCATATTTTCGGTTCCTCCTTAAAAAAGGGCGCCCGAATGGACGCCGTTAATTATACGATTGTTTTAGAAATGTTAGATAGTACTGCAACGGATTCTTTAGCGTTCTTGATTTCGAAGCCAAGCTCACCGCGAATAACACGAGCAAAGTAGTCAGCGCCGTTTTCAGTCGCATCTTGATCGTAGAAGTTTTGTAGGTAACGAACTTTGATGTTATTAACGTCAAGTAATAGCGCACGATCTTTCGGCATATTCTGGTCAACTACAACGCTTGAAACTGTACCGCCTGGTAAGTCACTCATGAATGACATGATTTGATGTCCGACAGTACCTTCTCCGCGAGTTGTACGGATTGTGTCGCTAGCTAGCTTCGTAATTTGACGAGCAACGTTTGGCGCACATACGATAGTATCAACGCGTCCACCACGCTTGAAAGTCTCCTCAATAGCGTCGTTTAATTTCTTCGCATTAATTTCTTCGCCTCCCATATCAAACTTCGCAGAACCTTGCTCTTGTGCGAATGCAAATAAACCGCCAGTTGTACGTGGGTTAGATTCGCCAGCACCCGCATACTTACGCCCGTAAATCAAAGTGTTATTAACTTCACGAACCATTTCTTGTAAACGTAAGTTAACTTGGTAATCTAGTTCGTTCGATACGCCATATGTGTTAACTTGTTGTTGAGTACGAGAAATCTTAGCGTAACGTGAGAAGATTTGAGAGTAGTTGAAAGACGCAATACGGTCGTTAATTTCATTGTGCGCGAATACTCCTTCGCCTTCTGGACGTGGGCGTGAGATTACCTTTAATTCCGCATTGGCTTCGATTGCTTCAGGCTCAGTGGCGTCATATCCACGTTGCACAGAAATTGAATCACCGTTGACCGCAGTTACTTTTAACACTTCTAAGCCGTTTTGAACAAGCGCGTTGACTGTGAATTTACGACCATCACCTTCTTTTAATTCGATTGCAGTTGCGTCAACAGCCGCTGCAGCATTGGCTTCCCCAGTATCGCTATTTAAATAGTCGTTCTGCCACTCGAACTTAGTTTGCGTTAACCCTTCGCCTGTTCCGATTAAACCGAAAAGAACCGGCGCTTTAGTTAAGATTAAATCTACATTCGCTTGCATTTGTCGAACTTGTTGTTGGAAATCATAAGTAGTTGCTACATTCATTTTTCATATCCCCTTTGAATTGTTTTTTTGTAATTAAAAAAGCCGCCTATTGGCGACTGAGTTACTTTCGTTGTTTTAGAGCAATTAACTCGTTATAGATTTTCGTCACTGTTCCCATAAAGCGACTATCTTTTAACGCCTTTTCCCGCGCTTCTTCTAACTCTTTCTCTTTCGCAGTAATCTCGTTTATACTAGGATTCTTTGCAGGATTCGATCCGCCCGCTGCGTCTGCTCCAATAGCTTGCTTAAACATCCACGGCTTTGCTTCTTTTAGCGCTTGCACTGCTAAATCAACGCCACTTACGTTTCCTTCTTCGTCCACTTCGAGTGTAGACTTATCTAATAACGCTAACACATCGTTTAAGTCATTCGCATTAAGTGAACGAGCGATAGATTTTATTTCCGTATTAATAATTCGTTGATTTGCCTTCTCTTGCGCCTGCTTAGCCTTTTCCTCCGCCTCTTCAGCTTTCTTAGCCGCTTCTTCCTTGTCGGCTTTTAAGCGTTCAGCTTCGGACATTTCCGCTTTTCTACGTTCTTCTTCCGCCTTCTCATACTCTTCAAGTTTCTTCAACTTCTCGGCCGTCTCCGCTTGTTTCTTCTTTTCGCGTTCTAGCCTATCCGCTATGATCTTGTCGATATCAGCTTGCGTAAAAGTTTTCTCGGACGATGTTTCAGTATTGTTTGCCGGCTCATCAGCCGTTGTTTGTCCGTCTTGTTCAGGCTTATCTTCGGAAAATAATTGTAAATTTAACGGTAAAAATAATTCATTCATTGCGTACCTCCATAACCGTTTTAGAGCCGTCGCTCATAGATTACGAATAATAACATCCGTTTAGTTTTACGCCTTAACGTTCGGGCAGTCCGCTATTATTCGCTTGATTCTGCATAAGGGTCTTGCGTTTGTCGCATTAGATTACGCTCTGCGATAATTTCCATAAGTTTTGCTTCTGCATTCTCTTTTCCGCTTCGAGTAATCGCGCCTTTAATTGACTCTATTTGCGATGCTACTTCTTCGCCAAGTTGCGTTACTAGCGCCGCCTGATCCTGCGGTAAAGGTAATCCGAAAACAATCTTGCTGTAATAATACTCGTCAACTTTCGCCAACCATTCCGTATCGTATTTAAATCTCGGGTGGTCTTGGCGCGCTTTCATGTAGCGTAGTATATACTCGTTCAACGTCTGTAAACGCGACTGCCATATAATCCATGAGCGCTGCGTTTTCGATATAATTGACGAGAATAATAGCTTGAGAGCCATCTCATTAATTCCGCCGGTTTTCATGTCGGCAGTATTGACGATTGGCACTTCGCTGATTTCGTGCAATGCTTCGTACATACGATCGAGATAGCCTTCGATGGCTTCCTTAAATTTAAATCCGCTTTCGAGCTTCTTAGCTTCCGGAGTTCCCGAATCTTTATCGCTGTCTCCTAAATTCCACTTTGCGCTAGGACTTACTTTTAACGGATTCTTTGGGTCCTCTTCAACGTCAGTCAGCAAGGTAATCGCGAACATCTCGAATCGTAGAGCATCGGAATAATCGCTAAGCTTGCGGTCAATCTCGTCGGCTACTTCGATCATTTTTTCCAACTCGCTAAAGCCGTGCAAATCTCCGGAAAGCTTCTCCGTAGGAATGTGAACGACCGGAATAAAATCCAATCCCATTGAAGTCCGCTCAACGCGCTGCTCCGCAATTATTGCGTTCTCGTCACTGACCGTCTCTTCTATTTCGCAGTCGTAGTAGCCGTCATCCTCTCCGCCTTTCCATACGAGATAATATGACAACTTCCATAGCTTCGTAGAGTCCTCGTCTAAAAATGCGGTAAAATGTACCTCGTCAAGCTGGTCGGTATCCCATTCGTTATAAACGGGAATGACTTCGTAGCTTGGATGCCAAAGTATACGTATTTCTCCGCGCCTCTTATCGTAATGCAAGCGCGCGTAAACGCCTGTCTTAGAGATTGCGCGATCTTTAGCCGCCGCGAGTAGCTTTTCGTGCATTCTGTTATCGTCCCATACCCACTGCAACAAACGCTCTTTTGCTTTGGCGCGACTGTTCTCCGCTTTCTGCTCATCGCTAGGCGAGTAAGATGGCGACATCATGAGCGAGGGGTCGTCAAGCACATCTGGCGGAACGGTAACTTTCGGCTCTTTCTCGAATTGCCATGCCGCGATAGTATCGACTAGCTTGCGTGGATAGTTCATCGATAGATTCGTAGGCGTGTAGTCTAAGTCTGACGGTTTGACATAGTCGCTCCATACGTTAAGCGAGCCTTCATAACGTCTATACAACTTGATTTCGTCTGCAATCCGCTGGAACTCTGCGCTTCCAATCATTAGCTCGGCTGGCGACTGAAAAACGAACGGGTTCATTAAATTTCGGTCAATCATTACGATGGCGTCCGCCTCCTTTCGTATTAGTATCGATATGAGCCGGCATTTCCGGCTTTTCTTTTACGACTAGACCCAGCGATTGAAAAAGCCATTTGGCATGCGTCAGGTCCGTCATCATGATTGTGGTTCGGGTACATTTCGAACATTTCTAATAGTAAACGGTGATTTCGTTTAAACCGTAGCTTTCCGTTTTGTAAGTCAGGCAATAGCGACTCAATCCGCAAAGCTTTCCGAGTACGTTGTTTTACGTGCTTAAGACGCGTCATTCCTGGATAGCCTTCCGCTTGTAATGCCTCAACGAGCTTATCAGCGAACCATTCCTGCGCCTGCTGGGCTTCTACTGCTATCGCGGTGTATTCGTATTCAAGCGCTTTTTCAACCGTTGTTTTAAGAAGTATGTCGGGATGAACGCGTTCTATAAATGCGTCTACTACATAGCACACTCCCGTTTCACGATTTCGCGCTAAAGTGACTATCGCTGAATAATCGCCCTTTTCTTTACCCATCGCAAAGTCAACTCCGCAAAAGTAATCGAGCTTCTTTCCGGTTAAATCAGCGTCAGTAAAAAATTTAAGCTCTTCCATTTTAAATACTTGCGATTCCTCGTCAACGGGGTTTCCGAGATACTCCTGATTAAAAGCCTTAACTCCCATCGATTCGCGCTTTTCCATAAAGTATTTATACGAGTACAATTGTGGCCATAATACCGCCGTTCCTCTAAGCATCTCTTCCTTGTTGATTTCGTAGAATGCGTCTGCTTTATCCTTTGAATCTATTTCATCTGCGTTATATATTTCGCGCCACTGTTCCCATAAATCTTCGCGCTCTGACCAAGATAAAATGGCTGGGAACTTTTTAGAAGTGAAGTCCTTGCGTTTATTTATTACATGATTAAGTAGTGAATCATATCCGAGGATAGTTCCCATATAGACGGCAATTCCGCCAAAACCTAACGCCTCTAACATTTCAGAACGGAACCAGTGGAGATTCTTCTGACGAAGTTCAGGTGTGTTAGTATTCGCATTTGATTCGAGATCATCGAGAAGGAATAGTCCAGGTCGTTCGGTAAGATGTCGGAGTCCCCTCATCTGCGTACCCATACCCTTCGCTTCTACTTTCGTCCCGCTAGAGGTTATAAACTCGTATTTGTTATCTACCTCGTTCATTGACGGCTTGGGGTGCAATAAAGGACCGAAATCCTCGCGAAGCTTTTCATTAAACTTTAGGTTTTGTTGCGTAAATTTAATAAAGTCCCCGGCTACGTCTGTAGTTTCGGAAACTTCGATGATGTATTTTTGATGTCTAAAAACCGTTTGATGACATAAAAAAGAGTTCGATAAGTATGCCGTCTTAGCGTGTCGCCTTCCGACTGACCAAGCGACATTAGAAGTTTGATTGCCTGCGGTAATGTCGTCTAATAGCGAACAAAGAGTCCTGTGAAAATCTGCAGCGCCCGAGTAAACTTGACCTTTAGGAATTAGGTTCGTTTCATTGTCGGGATTCATTTCATCGCTGAAATATTCGTAGGTAAAGTAAAGCAAGTCATGTTCCGCTTTATGGATGCGTCCTAGCTTCGTTAATAGACGTCTATTAGCTTCGTGCTTATCAATATCGAAATCCGTTCCGTTAGGTCCTTTTATAATTTTAAGTAATATTTCATTCTCTTCTTTAAGCTCGTCAATGCGCTGTTGTCGCGCAGGTCGATCGAGCCACTGTCCGTCTATATATGCGATAACAACGCACCTCCTTATTAATCTTCGTCTTTCAAGCGCTCAAGCAACTGCTTTCTACGTTCCTCAAACGGCAGCTCGTTCGCGCCATTATTAATCGTGACTTCGCTCTTATCGTTGAGGTCGCCAATCCGTTTAAGAAATAACTCGATGCCCTTCATTGATCCGTTTGAGATACCTTTGATAAGTTGCGCGTAGACTGCCGGCAAGTGTGAGTCGGTATACTTCGCTGCAACGTAGTTTTTATATGCGATAAAGTTTTCGTCTGATGATTCCCAAATATAGAGTTGCTTGCGACTCAGTCCGATTAAGTCCGCAATCTCCTGCTTAGTCTTGCGTTCATCTTTCGGCGAGAAATCGTATTCGACCAGCAGTGCCGCCGCTTCTTTTTGTCCTCGTTTTAAGCGAGACTCGTCGAAATTAAATCTTTGATTCGTCATTTATTCCGTCTCCTTTCTTATTGACTTCGCAATTTATTGCGTTTATAATGAATGTAACAAAACGTGATGGAGGTCGTTTCTATGGAACTCGTTCAACCTATTAAAAGTAAGCGCGACATTGAACGCATGAAAAAAGCGCTCGGCAAATCGCGCGATCGCTTGTTGTTTATAATCGGAATTAATTCTGCTTTACGTATATCGGATATTCTGCAGCTAAAGGTCGGCGACGTTCGCGACAAGGACTCGATTGCGCTCCGAGAAACTAAAACGCGTAAGACCAAGCGCTTCCCTATCAACGAATCAATTCGCAAAGCTGTACGCGAGTTAATATCCGTAGAAGCAAACGATAGCGACTGGTTATTCCCTTCGCGAAAAGGCGACAAGCCAATAAGTCGCGTTCAAGCTTACCGCGTTTTAAAGGGCGCTGCTGAACGAGCAGGCTTAGCGATAGACATTGGAACGCATAGCTTGCGTAAGACCTTCGCTTATCACGCGTATAAGGCTAACGTTGATTTGTCCGTACTAATGACCGTACTTAATCACGCCAGCCAGCGCGAGACGCTCCGTTATATAGGAATCGTTCAGGAGGACGTTGATAGCGTCTATAATGCGATAAATTTATAGGATGCAGGCGTTATGCTTGCGTCCCTTTACTGCGTTCAGACCCCCGAGTTTAAAAATTTGCGAGAAAGATTTGCTGGTCAGGCGCAGGGATTCTGCGTGGACCCGCCCCGCCCCTATTTCGTGCCTTCAATTTCCGCATATATTATTCACAATTCCGCATACATTTCGTAACACAATCATGTTTTGTTACATTCGTTATTTTATCAAACGTTGATATGGCGCGCTTTATACGCCTTTCCTTCGCGAATATAATCCAACCGCATTTATGCAGCGCTCAAACCCGCATTCCTACGCTTATCATTCCGCAATAGCTATGCATAAAATAATGCATATAAATAACGATCAGCCCTCGAGTTTTGGAGGGCTCTCCGTCGTGAACGCGTCGCCTGA
>NZ_JBBOXM010000004.1:0-19870 GCF_038007625.1 Cytobacillus sp. FSL K6-0129
TTTTCTGCGCTCATACGGCTATGATGTACGTAATGACGCGCATCGCTAGGTAACGGTATGAATGTAGCTCCATTTTCAGATGGATTACGCTTATTAAAAACCCCCATTTACTATCGTCTCCCTCGTTCACTAATTTAGCGCCTATTCTTGCGCTTTCGCTAACGCCTTTCTCGCGTCATACTCGTCTAAATAACGTTTAAGTTCGTCAGTGCGATTGAATACCCACATACGGTTGCCAGTGCGTTTGTGCAACGCCGTATATTTATAGCGAAGGCCATTCGCTTTGAGGAAATGCATTAATGTCGTTGAATAGCAGAAAAACTCGTTCACATAAATCCCTCCGTTAATTTAAAGTAATACTAAACTTCTGCCGTTATTGTGCCCGACTCATTTATCATTACGTTTTGAACTACGTAATTTGTTCCGACCACTTCAATAAGGGAGCCGGTTGATAAAACGCCTATTATCGGAACATGTCCAAGCAATGCTCCGTTTCGGAATACGCGTGCCTTCATTCTCTACCTCCCTCGACTTTCTTCGAAAAACTTCGAAATTGTGACGTGTCATAATCGTCTATTAAGTCCGATAAGTTATCGACTCTGCGTATTTCGCCTTCGTACAGAAAGAATTTTAATTCTGACGCACTTACTTCGTCACAACTATCAGGAAAATATCCAGGACACCACAAATCGCCGTTTATTTTTACTTGGCGTTTACTCATTCGCTATCACCGCCCGTAAACCACGCTCTAGGCTTCGAATTCGTTGTAGTGTACACCTCACCGCTTTTACCGTAATCTCGTACATGTTCAGGTACGTCCGAAATAGTTAACGGCGCAATAAACGGACTGTCAACTGTCAGCGGCGCAACTGTTATTGGTTGATTAATAATTCCTCTCTTCGCCAACTCTTTACGCAAATACTCCGTAGGTACTTCCGATATCTTTACCGTTTTCATATCGCTAATCTCATCGCCTTGTTGCGTCCATTTCGCGTAATAACGACCGTCAGCCTGCTCATAGTACGATTCTAACTTGCGCAATGCCTTCGTAGCTTCACGCGCCTCTCGCTGGACCGCTTTCAAGCCCGTCAATGCTTCGGATACGTCTAAGGAAACTTTCATCGTTAATTCTCCGAACTCTTTCGCTTTCTCTACGTTATTCATAGAGTTTCACCTACCTTACGGAAACTTTCCGATGTTAGCATTCCGTTTTTCCGATCTTTTTTGCGTAATCCAACTTTAATGACCGTGAAATTACCGTTCTCACTATCTAAACCGACGATTGATGCCGTACAGTCAGGCATTAGCACCTTTTCTTCATCGCGCTCTCCGAACTTAACGCCTAGGTACGCTCCCCTTTCCCTGTTTAATAATCTAAGGATAGGTAGATTTTCCGGTAATAAAACGAATGATACTTCGGCAACTGTTCCGTCATAAATAAAATCAAAAAATCCGCTAATAGCTATTCCGTTTATCATAGGTATTGCGATAATCTCTTTTTCCTCCTCGACAACTTCGCGCTTTTCTTCCGCCATGTTCGTCAACAACTCCTTAAAATAAATATTAAACGCCCGCAACATTCGTCACGAGCGCATGATTGACATTTCGTCTTATACTATAGTTGAACGCTAAGGTTCAAAAAATTGATGCGGAACGGCTTCGAAAGGAATCCCGAAGCTGGATAGATGTCGGTATTTAAACGCCCCAACCGGCTTTGCGCCGTCCGCCTAGCACAAAATTACCTTATACCTTCTAACACAACTAAACGGCTAAAAGTAAGCTATTTCCTCTTATATTTATCGTAATCCATCTTAATAAGTTCTCCGATAGTTCTAGTTCTTCTGCTCGGCTTTCTATAACTTCTTCCGTCAGAAGCTAAGTAAGCGTTAATTCGCGAATGATTTTCATTGGTATCGTCATCTTCATCGCTAAAATCAGTCAAAACCTCATCGGATTTACGTTCTTCTTCTTGAGTAGCGCTCATAATTGGGTACTCATCTCGCGTCATCTTATCCGGATGCGGATCCGTCACTTCTTCGTATAGACAAAGCGTAGACAACCGATCGAGCGCGCCAGCATCGGGCATCTTTCCGTTAGCAACGAAATACTCTTCCGTCAGCGCTTCGATTGCTTCAAAGCGCGAAGGGCGAGGTAGATTACCCGCCTTAGTCTGCGCCCATAATTCGTTTACTCTTTCGTTAAATTGTGCGTTGTTCATTCCGCGTCCTCCCTTTCGCTAAGCACGTAACCTTCTCCACGCCTGCACCACGATTCATATACTTGCGCCACTTTTGCAGAAGCGACGTTAATTAGTCGGTTTACCGTTTGCTTGCTGACGCCCATACGCTCGCCTGCGTCCGTTTGCGTCAAATCTTCGCCATATACTAGATGCATAGCCTGCCGTTGCCTATCCGTCAAGCCTGCGCGCTCAATTGCCGTCTGCAAGTCGATAAGAATATCTGACGCGGCATTATCGCCAGCAAAGCGCCGTTGCTTAAGCGCATGATAGTCGGCGAGCAGTCGCCTTACGCCTTCCGTATTGTCCAAAGCGTATCGCCCTTCATATTGCCGATGATGGTCCGGCTTATTAGTTGCGCTTCCCATTAAATCGCCTCCGTCCCTATTTTCCTTGCTTTTCGTCTCTGCTTGCGTTATAATTACGCCAAAATTACCAAAGTTTGGAGCGTGTTAAAATGGCGTTCGAACCGTTAAAAATTAATGCTGCCGAGCGTAGAGGCAAGTTGTCGTTGACTATCGATAATCAGTCGCGTCTAACCGTCAGCCGTCCAGCTCAACGCGAATTAAATATCAAGCCGTATCAATACGTTGTCATTAGCGTCGACGTCGAAAACAAGCGCATTGGCGTCGCTAAGCAAGAGCTTGCGAAGGTGCCAAATGCGACCGCAATAAAAATGGACAAACGCGGCTACCTCGGTGCGAGCGCTGGGCGATCCGTCTGCGAAAAGTTAGGACTGCCGCACGAAGAATTGCCCGTCAAGTTTCACGACATAGGCTGGATTGACGAAAATGGCAGCCGCTGGCGTGCTTTCGAATTGAGCGAATAATAGCGCCTTCCTATCGCGCTATTTCGTTCATAACCGCGTCAACTTTCGCGTATAGTTCGTCAAGATTGCCGTCATTGACGATTTCGTAATCAACGTCAAAGCCTTCGATGTGCCTTTCCGTTTCATGGTCGAGGTCTTTTTCGTCAAAACTATCGCCTGCTGCTATTGCGCGGGCTTTTCGTATTTCTAACGGTGCAGTTACGCGTATAATCGTGTAGCCGTTCTTGCGTGCCCATTCGTACTCGTTCAACTGGCGGAGGTCAGTAACTACAATGCCGTCCGGTCGTTTGACGCGTCGGTAAAAGTCGATAGTCCGTTCAGCATGGCGAATCCATATGCCATCGCCGTATAGTCGACGCATATCTTGCCCGAATTTTTGATAGCCTTCGCGTGGCTTCGGGTTCTCCGGCACCCACGGATGAAGCTCGTGGTATAACCGTTTGAGTGCGTCGCCGAACGCAACCTTTTCGTAGTAGTCATGCGTCGTGAGGATTCGATGCGATACGGAATCTTTACCCGAACGAATCCAGCCCGCAAGGATTATCTTCCTCATTGGCGATCACCTCGCTTAATCACGATAGTCACGTCGCGCTCACCCAGCAAGCGAATGTCCTCCGAGTTAGTTTCCGTCTGTTCAGCGAATGTCTCTACGTTTCGTTGCGTATCGCTTAATTGTTCTTCTAACTGTGTCACGCGTCGGGCTAGATTGGCGAGCATGTCGATGACTTCAGGACTGGCTTGCGTTTCGTCTACGGTTAAGGGATCGGCTTCGACAGGTTCGAGTACGCGATAATCGTCATATCTCACGTCAATGAAGTCCCCACCAAGACGATAGCCATCCGTGATAATTTCCGATACCGTATGAATAGAGCCTACCGACAACTCTAACGGATCGTGGTAAACGATAATCACCTTCTCGCCAACTTCCGCATGACGGTCTGCTAAACGGAAGCGCTCGTCATCAATGCGGACGATGTCCGTTGGTTCTAAAACTACGTAAAAATCATGCGAGTATGTGCCACAATCATTCCCCGTCTCAATCGACTCTACAAATACCTCGCCGTTGATGAAATAATCGGTAACTTTTCGAATATGACCTTTCTTTCCTAATACGTAATCCCCAACGTCTGCCTTACGTTCCACCTCTACGTACTCACGCTCGATTCCTCCGATTGATTCGTCTGCGATATAGTGTAAGTTCGTCATTTACTTCGCCCCTCTTTCGATTATTTTTACGCTAACTTGCTGACGCCCGAACTTTAACGCGCCTTGATGACTGTTAATTAAGTAGTCGATTCGTCGTCCTTTGATTGCGCCTCCCGTATCTACGGCTATCGCCCGTTCAGTGCTACCGTCAGCAAAGCGTAGCTCGACGATGGACCACAACGGAATGACAGTCGGATCAGTCGCTATTACGCGAAGTCCGTTGTGGTGCGTCTTGTTTCTAACGTCGATGCCCGTCTTGGTAACGCCGATGCATCCGGTATCGCAGAATGCCGTATATGCAGTCGCCTCGAACGGTTGCCACGCCGTTTCATTCAGCCTGTCGATTGCCTCGACTAATTCCGCGTTCTTCTTTCGTAGCTCTTCGTTTTCTTTCGTTGCTTCTATCGCCTGCTGACGCCAGATTTGCGCGTTCGGCGCTACCACTTCGGCAAGCTCGGCGGACTCGACGGTGGGTCCCGTTAGTAGTTGCGTAGTTAGTAAAGTTGTCGTTAGAATATTGATCGAATCACCCTTTCGGCTTAATTAATTCCTCGATGCTGACCGGAAATTTTTCCTTCGCGAACTCGTGAACAGCCTTCGCATATTCCTGAATTTCGACTTGACTATCGTGTGCCAATCGCTGGTTTAAGAAGTGCGCAACCGATTGAAGCGAAGCCGTCCAGTAATAACGGACATACATTCCGTATGCGGGAAGGAATAGACGCGCTTGCTCCGGTGCCATACCAAGTTCGATTGACCTTTCGTATAGTCGCATTGATTCTTCGATGTGCTTTTCGTATACATGCTGAAGCTCGCCCATCTCGTGGTATTCGAGCACTTCCATCAATGGACCGCCGCTACCTTGCTTCGAATTGTCTGGCGCACTTCGCCACTCATCTACTTCAGGGATATAAAACGCCGGCTCCTCCGTAATATATCTACGCGATGATTCATTCCAAGAATCCATCGTATGATCGCTGCCAACGATATATTTCCAGTGCTGGCGCGCAACCATTAACGGCGCATATATTTCGAATTGAAGCGTAGCGTGTCGGAAAGGTGACGTATGCCCCTCACGAGCAAGGAACTTAATGAGGCGGATGTCCCCGTCTGATAGTTCGCTAGATTCCTTGTCGTACGATACGCGAGCCGAGTTTACGACTGATAGGTCGCTACCCATTACGTTAGTTAGTCTTACATACCCTTTATCTAATACGTGTTTAATTTCGTTCATTTATTCGTCCTCCTTAATCGGATCACTTTCCGCCAATAACACGCCTTCTTTACTCCAGTATTGCGTAACCTCCCGCAATATGGTATCAACGCCATTACCTCGAATTGATACCGTCTCGATTACTTCGATAATACGAGCGCGTCTAGTTGTTTCCGGCTCAACTGGCTTTCGATTGTTCATTCCATATTCACCCCGCTCGAACCGAATCCGCCTTCGCCTCTTGCCGTCTCACCTAACGTTTCAACCTCGGTAAATTGCGCTCTTGCTATTGGCGCGATTACCGCTTGGGCTATGCGATCGCCCTTACGGATGATATAACCACCGCCTTCTTTGATGTTATCTGTACCGCAGTAATACTTTCCGTCAATGCCGTATATAACATAGAAATCCTCTATCGTAGGTATATCAAATAAGTCAGCGAAATTTGCGGTGTTATCGACAATCACGCCGACTTCTCCGCGAAAATGACTGTCAATCGTGCCGAGCTGAACGCGTAGCTTCGTTTTCAGCGTGATGCCCGACCGTGGTCGAATCTGCATTTCGTAACCGTCCGGTAATTCAAACGCCAAGCCGACGGGCACTTTCGCCGTTTCGCCCGGCTCGATAATGACGTCCTCTATCGCGACTAGGTCAAAACCGGCATCGCCATCGTGAGCATATTTCGGTACTACTGCGTCCTTGTGCAATCGTTTAATGTTTACGTTCATATAAACGCCTCCTCGTGTTATAATCGTTTCGGGTGATACATCATGAGCGACAAATATAACGGATACGACACCGACAAGGTTTATACTTACGACGAATACCCGGACGTTCATAGTGGGCGCTGCGACAATTGCGGTAGTAGCCACTTTGAATCGAGAGTCGGCGACGGTAAGTTCTTGCGCGAGTGCCGTAAGTGCGGTATGAAGAAGCTAATCTAACGGATGGCTTCTTTCTTTATATAACGTTGCTGTCGCTAAGATTGGAAAATAAAATCGCTATCTTGTAACGATTCGACTGTCGCCAGCACATAACCGTTACCTTTTTGCGAGAAAAAATCATGCGACTTAGTTTTCGTGCTTAGTCCGTTTAACACAATCGCGCTTTGCTTTTCGTCCTCGAAGTACGGATCAAATCCGAGGTTTGCCAGCGCCTTGTTTGCGTTATATCTTAGAAACTTTCGAACGTCATGCTCAAGTCCTAACTCGGAATAAACATCGTCAGTATAAGCGCTCTCGTTTTCGTAAAGTGATACGAGCAAGTCGATTGTAAAGTCGCGTAGCTCTAGTTGCATACCAGCCGATTGCTTGCCGTAAATCTCCTGCGCGAGTAATCCGATATACACGCCGTGAATTGATTCGTCGCGAATAATAAGGGAAATTATCTCGCCACTATGCGTTAGCTTTCCTTCGCCGGCAAGTAATAACGGATAGTAAAAGCCCGAATAGAACAGGAAACTTTCCAACATTACTGACGCGACCAACGCTTTATATAAAACGATTTCGTCGTCCGGCTTTGCGGATAATTCCCGATACAACTTTTCGATAATTTCGGCTTTTCTCTGCAAGTGCGGATTAGCTTCCACCCACGCGAATACCTCGTCTATTTCCTCGCGACTAGCTAACGTTAAGAATATATTCGAGTATGATCGCGCATGTATAACGTTTTCCATCATCGCCATGAAGTTCAATACGGCTTTGCGCTGATGGCCTGGAACGGCGAGGGATATATTCGTCATGCCGTCCTCGCCTTGTAGCGTATCAAGCAACGTCAGTCCGCCAAGCACGCGCTTATACGTTTCTTTCTGTGCCGACGGCAACTGCTTCCATTGGTTTACGTCCTCATGAAGCGCAATATCCTCCGGTCGCCAAAACTGCTTGATATTCTGCTCCAAAAACATTTTCGAAAAGTCATCGTCTTGTTTCGCCCAATTGGCGGCTGTAATCGTCATATGTCGCCTTCCCTTCCGTCAGACTACGCAACTTAAGCAATCGTCTTGTGTCGTATTTTTAGTTCTCGCATAATAAATCGTTTTAATCCCCTTGTAGTGCGCGTAAAGGTCAATTCGATTAAGCTCACGCGTGGTCATAGTGTCTTTAACGAATAGCGTAAAACTTATGCCCTGATCGACATGTCGTTGAATAGTCGCGATAAGGTCGACGACTTTAAACATATCCATATCGTACGCTTCCTTATATAAGAACCAGTTTTGCGGTGATAAGCCTGGCATCGGATAGTACGTTTTGCTATTTCCGTAAGTTCGTTCTTCTATACGTTCCATAATTGGCATGACGCTTGCTGTCGCGGACTGGACGTAAGATATTGAGCCGGTCGGAGCTATCGCGAGTCTATATGCGTTATATAAGCCATGTTCGATAATACTTTCAGACAACGCCAACCATTCGGCAACTGTCGGCAAATCAATACCTTCAAATAACGCTTTTACCTTGTCAGTTTTCGGAAGAAAATTAGCGTCATTGCCAAGGTATTCCGTGAAGTAGGTACCGTCAGCATACTTCGATTTCTCGAATCCTTTAAACGTCGAACCTCTTTCCTTCGCAAGCTCATTCGATCGAATCAGCGACCAGTAGTTAACCAGCGAAAAGAATACGTTAGCAAAGTCGCGCGCTTCCTCGGACTCATATGGTATGCCACTCTGCGCCAAGTAGCCGTGCAGATTCATTGCGCCAAGCCCTATCGACCTCATTTCGCGATTAGCCTTCGCGACCGCCGGAGCATTTGCGATATTAGTAGATTCGGATACGCGCGTTAAGAAGTCGATAGCCAGTCGAACCGTGTTGCCGATATTGCCGTGCTTCATTACGTTCGCGATGTTAAGGCTGCCGAGATTGCACGAGATGTCGCTACCCAATATGTCGGGTTGTCCGTAGTCCGTGTACGTTGATACCTCCGATTGCATCAGTATCTCTGAACACAAGTTAGAAAACTTTACTTTACTGTCTAGCGCATGCGCATCGTTTACATTATCGCTAAACATAATATACGGATAGCCAGACTCGAATCTAAGCGCTGCTATTTTCGTCAGCAATTGGCGCGGATTAATTTGATCCTTGCGAACACGACTGTCGTTAATTAGGACGTCATACATTTCGTTCATATCCATTTCGTCAAAATGAACGCCATATGCTTTATAAACGCTGTGCGGATAGAATACGTAAGCCGGCTTATTCTCGCGAGCTAATTCGATGAACTTGTTCGGAATGACGACGCCAATAGATAACGTTTTAACAATGACGTCCTCGTCTGCTGTTATTTTTCGCGTATCCAAGAAATCGTTAATGTCCGCGTGCATGATATGCAGATAAGCCGCGCCTGAACCATTACGTTGACCCGCCTGGTTAATATGTCGCAAAGATTGGTCGAGGTTACGCATGATTGGCACGACGCCGCTCGTCACGTTTTCGTAGCCCATTAACGATTCACCTTTTGCGCGAGTTTTAGATAAGTTGACGGCAATGCCTCCGCCTAGCTTCGATAGATGACGAACAGTTGCATTCATCATATTAATGTCGTTGAGCGAATCGCCACATTCGAGCAAGAAGCACGATACCAACTCGCCCCGACGCTTGCGCCCTGCATTAAGAAATGTTGGCGTTGCTGGCTGATACTCTTGGCGCATCATTAGTTCTGCAAACTCAATCGCCTTGGCGCCGTCTCCATCTGCTGCGAATAAAGCGTTAATACTGACGCGATCCTCATAACGTTCGAGCAACTTCTTGCCGTCGTTAGTCTTTAGCGCGTAATCATTGTAGAACTTAAACGCAGCCATGAACGAAGGGAATCGGAATTTAAATGCGTATGCTGCACGATAAACTTCCTTAACTTCCGCGAAACTATACTTATCGAATATTTCCTTTTCGTAATAGTCATTCTCGATAAGGTAATCTAATTTTTCGCGAAGTGAGTGGAAGAAAACGGTATTTTGATTAACGTAGTCTAGAAAGTATGAGCGTGCTGCTTCGCGGTCTTTGCCAAGTTGCAACATTCCGCGTTCATCACGTTGCATAATTTCGTTGTTCAATTCGATATATTTATTCAAGTTCTCGCATCCTTTCCGTGATGGTTTTAACGTCCTCCTCCGTGCCTGCCAGTTCAATCATGCCGAGCAAAGGAACGTCATACTGTTGCGCGATAATTCGACCAGCTTTCGCAAAATTGTCGCCCCAGTTTCGATTGCCCGCGCCAATTACTCCTACCATATAGCCTGCGTTGTTATCTATGAATCGTTCAACTGTTGCGGGAACATTGCCGAAATTATATGTTGGCGTAACTAAAACGAACGGCTCGGTCGCCCTCTTATGCGCGCTTATTTCTAGACGGTCAGCAGGCGGAACTAACCGCGCTACAAACCGTCGAGTATTTCCTGTTAGCGAGTAGTAAGCGATTAGCACTCTTCCGCCCCCAAGTCTTTTAATATTTCCTTTAATTCCGCTACACTTTTAACGACCTGTTCGCGTCGGTCATAAAAATCGATTAGCTTATCGAGCAGCTTTTCGAGTTGATGGTCGATGTCCTTTAGCTCCGCTTCGTTAATGACGAGTAGCTTGCGGTATGCTGGCGCTAGGTTATACATAAGGTACAAACAACCATCCGATAAACAGGATAATAAGCAACGTGATAGCGTAAGCTAGAGAGTGAAATAATTCTTTACTTAAGGGTCTTTCTTCCGGATCGTCGAAGTTTCTTTTAAATCGCATTAGTGCGAATGTATACAGTAATACAAAGGATTGTAGAAACGTGATAGTTGATATTTCGAATATCTGAGAAGGAAACCAGTTAAAAAACTTCATAAAAACGAACGACTTAACCATCCATAATAAGAACGTCACTACTAAGCTTGCTAAATATTTCATCATTTCGCCTCCTTAATAATTCCGTTTTTAATTAGATACGCAAGCCCTATCGCGCAGGAATCGCTCGCATCGTCACTCTTAAACTTGTAATCTTCCGAAAGCTCGAGCAAAAGCCGAACGCCCTCCTCAACTTCGTCTTTGGTTGCCGTACCTTTGCCGCCAACTATTCGTTTGACTTCTGTCGGCGTTATCTCGCCATCGATCGCATAGCCGTATTTACCAAGCGCGCTATCAATCATCGACCAGCTTCCGAATACGAGCTGCGTGGCACGCTTGCTTCCGCCTTTAATGAAATGCTCGCGTATAGTTAAGTCGAATGGTCCGTGCTCGTGAATCGCTTTGACGGCAAATGCTTCGACATAAGCAAAGCGTTCGCTATCGCTATTGTCCGTGCTTGTTTTAATAGAATCGGCGATGACTAGCGAAGGCGAACCGCCTTTTACTTCGAGGACGGCTACGCCTGGGCTTGCGCTAATGTCGAACGCTAGGACTCTCATTCGACCACCCCGAATTTAGCGAATGAGAATAGTAGGAAGAGTATTGCCGTATTAAACATATCTACTCCGACTGCAAAACGACTAGGCGTATATAGTCCGTTACAGTAGAGAATAAATTCAACGAACGAAATTATACATACTATAAGACAAAGGGTATTTATAATTTTCATCATTCCGCCTCCCTTGCGTCTTTAATGAACTCGAATGCTTCGTAAAAATTTTGCTTCTTCCAGTCCGGCAAGCTCGATCGCATCATACGTCTAACCTGCGCCTTAAGCGTTAAATACTCCTCGTCAGTTAACGATTCAGCGCAGGCCGTCTTAAAATTATTAAAGGTGAACCTTGTTAAGTCGATAGCTGGCGGAATGTCTGCGTTAATACATCGCGTAATCTCTGCAAAGTTATCCAGTAGCTCCGCACGCTCCTCGTCTGTAATTTCAAAGCCAAACGCGCGTATATCTGGCGTCGCTGCGTATTCATCTTCCGTCATAACCCACGACTTTTTCGCGGCATTGACATAAAGAATAATAAAGTAGTCAACGTCATACATAATCGAGTAGGCGACGCATTGCTTGCGGTGCCCCTCTTCCGCCTCGCGCATTGAATGAAGTGACGTACGTGCTGGCGTTGTCTGTTTCGATTTGATTTCGAGCCCTACGCGCAGGATTTCACCGTCAGCGTTCACGTACTGCATGATGCCGTCCGTTGTTCCGTAAAGATAGAACGATTGACCGTTATGCTCGACTTGTTTATTTTTCTTCGCGAAATCCTCGAACATCGGTCGGTTGTCCTCCGTGCGCTCGAATCGGAAAGGGCAGCCGGGCAAGTTGCGCTCCATTGCGAGAACTGTGCGTTGTATTAGGTCGCCAATTGACGTACCAATTTCGCGCCAACGTCCCTGATGAGGCTGACTCGGAAAACTGTCCTTCTTAGCGCGTTTGGCTTTAACGTATAATTCGCGCGGGCATGCTTTCGAGCTGCTCGGCGAAAAGTAAGGACGCTTAGGCCATACATTAGGTGGATTTGCATACCATTCGTGTATCTGACGGTCGAGCTCGTTATCATATTGTTCTGGCAGCGAGTACCAGCGATCAAGTTCCTTCGTAAATTCCTGTGCAATTTCGTTTATATTAATCGTCAATTATGCGTCCTCCTTTTTCTCTAACAACACGCGGTCTACTAATAACGAAGCAAATCCGGCAATTAGCCACAACGTAGCAACGTCATTAAAGCTGCTGTTTAATATTTTCGCTAACAATGTGATTAAGCCAGCGGACAAGGATGCAATTACTAACGTTAATACTAACCTCATTCCGATTCCTCCCTTTCGTACCACTCATCTTCGTTTACTTTTCCTAGCCATCTTTCCGGATTCAATTCAACGTCGCACCGGACAGGAACGATTAGTTTTACCGCTTTCTCCATCGTTTCTTTTATTCGCGTCAAGTTGTCTCGCGAAATATCTTTCGGGCAATCGAATAGTAGTTCGTCGTGCACTTGGAGAAGAATATACGTATCTAACTCCGGTAAAACGTCTTGCAAATCAACTACCGCCTTCTTCAGTATTGATCCCGCGCTTTCTTGTATCGGAAAGTTGCCCGCCTGTCTGTCAGCGCGAAAATGGTGAAATCTATCTTTTGATTTATAATCGTCATGTAGGCGACGTTTCCTTCCGAAAATACCGGTCACATAACCTTGTTTCCGGGCTTGGCGCTTCTGCTCATTCATATAGCGTTCAATGCCCGGATAACCTTTGAAGTAGTTGTCGATAATAACTTGCGCCTCTTTTTTCGTAATCTCCAACGTGTTAGATAAACCGCCAGCACTCATTCCGTAAACAATCCCGAAGTTAACTACTTTCGCCTGCTTACGTAGTTTCTGCTGACCTGAACCGTCGTTGTCTTTTTCCGCCTCAATGTCTTCGTAAGTGTATTTACCCGCGCTAATCATTGCGGCTGTTGTAGAGTGGATATCGCGATTTTCAAAGAATGCTTTAATTAACTCCTGTTCGTTCGCCATATGCGCTAATACTCGAAGCTCTATTTGCGAATAGTCGATTGAAACTAGAATACGGTCGCTACCCGTAGACAAGAATAGTTGGCGCACTTCCGGTCGTTTTGCCGGTATTTGTTGCGTATTCGGTTCTTTACAAGTAAATCGTCCAGTCGCCGCGCCCCAGGTATTGTGCCAAGGGTGAATCTTACCGTCGCTCTTAACTTCGCGAGGAAGTTTTTGCGTAAACGATTCGCGAAGCTTGCCTATACCTCGATTCTCAAGTATCAACGGTATTACTGGATGACTGTTTTTGATTCGTTTGAGAACTTTTGCTCCCGTTGACCCTTGCGCTAAATCAGGTAACTTCAATTCTTCGAATAATTTCTTTTTCAATTGAGTCGGACTGTTAAGGTTGATTTCTGTTCCTAGGTGTTCGTGAATCTTACTCATAATTTCCGCCTGCTCAATCTCAAACTGTTTATCCAATTTCGCTGCTGCTTCCGTATCAAACCGTATTCCGCGTAAATCTGACTTGATAAACTGGCGACAAACCGGCATTTCTATATCGTAGAATAATCGCTTAATCTGCTGTAAATCCGGCCTCTTGTCATACCAGTGCGAAATCCAATCGAACAGTGCTAATGTTTTCTCCGTATCTCCTGCCGCGTAAGGTAACGCAACATCAAGCGTTATCTCATTAAACGGTGTATTCGGGAACAACTCGTCGAAGTTCTCGCTCGGTTGGTTAAGCCAGTCCGTGAGCAAATTCTTCAACCGGTGGTCCCTGTTCTCGTCCATAGACATCGCCATAATTCTCGTGTCTGCGTATAAAGAATCCGTTAGATTTAATCCGTATTTAACCTCGAACCACTTGCAATCAAATGGAGCGTTATGCATTACGATTTTAGTTGACGTTAGAGGGTCGTTTACTATTGCTAAAATGTCGCGATCACTAAGCTTTGATAAATCCGTTTTCTCTTCGTGATTCAACGGTACGTACCAACTTGCTTCACGTGTAGAGACGGAGAATCCCGCAACGTTGCCGCGCCACGGGTCTAGCGCTCCCCCATTCTCTCCAAACGTCTCACAGTCAAACGCGATAATGTCTGCGGCAGTGATAGCGTCAGCCATTTCTTGCAACTTAGTCAACGAATCAACTAGCGTATAGTTTTCGGGAGTCTTTGCCACAAGGTCCGCTAATTTACTTTCGCGCTGCCTTTCCGCCAATTCCTTATACTGCCGAAGCGCCTCCGCCTTGCTGAATTTTTTGCCAACGGCGGCCGGGTCTCTTCCTATCAAACCCGCCTCCATCGCCACCTTTACTTCGATTAATTTCGCCTGGTCTGACGCGCTATTCTTCATCGCCAGTATGCGCGCCCATGCTTCGTCAATTGTCTCGGTTGCCGCCGATTTCTTTTTTGTCGCCTTCTTGACGGCTTCAGCAGATTGCGCGCTTGCCGCCTGGTTGCCGATATTTAGCCGTAACTTAGCCGCCATTTTATCGCCCCCTTACAAATCCTCATTAGCATCAGACGCCATTTTATCGATTAATTCAGATACTGGGTCGTCAAGACTTATTCCGTTGCGACTAACGTATCGTTCAACCTCGATAACTAAATCAAGTAATTCCATATTTCTCGCCTCCTTCGCGTCTAATAAATTACGCTCCGCACGTTCATTTCGCGGTAATAGTCCAAAACCGTTGATTCACCGTCATCGACCGCCCACTCTCGCCAGCACTGGACGTCGCAAAACGTTAGGTCCGCTTGATCGTCCTCAACGTGTAGCTTGCCGTGGCGAATTTCCGACTGACACTTCGCACAACTAGGCACGGTCAAAACGGCTTTCTACTGGCGTGATTAGTTCGACCTCCGCGTAATAGTGAATCTCGTTCGGTCCGATTACCAAAGGATGATGTCCAACTTCTATCGTCGCAATTTCCGTAATAAATCCTTCGTAAAGACCGCTTGCACATAAATCGTCAGTCACGCGAACGATATCGCCTTTCTTAAACTCGTTAGGCTTGCGTCCAATCTTCGCCCATTTCGCTTGCGCTTTTGCTTCCGAAACTTCTTCGTCGGTTGCGCGGACAATTTCTTCGTTAGCAACAAACCAATCCTCGCTATCTCTGACACGCAATGCCATGAAATTCGGCTTGTGTCCATCGCCAACCAATTCCACAATGTCGCCGATTGAAAATTCATGTCCGTGCTTCTCACAAATAACCTTCGCGTAATCTCCGACCTTCAACGGCTGTTCAGCTTGCCCGACCGGTTCGTAAACTTTAACGGTGTCTGTCGTGCGGTTATAGAATGAATAGTACACGTCCATATAGTGTCCGTCCTTATCCCTAACTTCCATCTGCCCGTTTACCGGCCCATAAACAACATCGTTTCGAAAACAACAACTCGTATTTTCCGTAAACACTACGACATCGCCCGGCTGTGCTTTGCGATCAACTAGCTTATACTCGACGCCATTATGCGTGATTAGTTCGTCCGTTGACGATTCCTGCTCGCTACCTATTTTCTTTGTCATTTTGGCTGCCATTTCCGCATATTGCGTAAGTTCCTTAACCGTTCCCTCTAAAATAGTACCGTCACTTAAAGTTATTTTCGCCATTCATTCGTCCTCCTCGTCATATTTAATTTATTGCGCAACCATTTCCGCCTTATATAGCGCTCGATTAAACGTCAGGCTCAACTCGACCCATCGCTTGCTTGCCCGCGCTTCTGTCGCCCAGTATTCGCGCAAGTCCCTATTTTCGAACATATATACGCGAGGCATTTCGCCCTCTTCCGCGAGTACGCCGATAAAAACATCAACGTCGGACTGAGAGTATTTTTGACCGCTGCCATTTGTCGCATAAACTACCAGTTCGCCGTTACGGTCACCGCGCTTGCGGATCGTTTTTACCTGAACCTTTAGCTCAGCGCCATTTAACGGGTCGGTTGCTTTCAAATCGTAGGCTTCCGATGTCCGCGTTGTTGAAACGGTGTAGCCGTTAGCGATTAACGCCAATTCGGCTACAAGTTCGGAGTAAGCGCCAAGAGTGTCCGTATAAGATGCCATTCAATTCGCCTCCTTAAAAGTTATATTTTTGGGCGTCATTATTTCCGCCGTCGCTTGCGTCATTAGTTGCCCCAGTACTCGGCAATACGCTTTTATCTACTGAGCCTTCCTCGGCTTCTTGTAAAATTGCGACAATATCGCTTTCTTCGCGGAAGTTAGCTAAGTCTGCGTATCCATAGTCAATTCCGATAAATGCTTTCGCTTCTTCAAGAATTGCTTCGTCTAGCTCCGCGGACTCTAGCGCGTAAGTCTTATCCGACTGTTTAATGAATACAGCGTCCCCGACTAACGAATAGTCTTTGTTGAATTTCTTCGCCGGCTTTTCAGCTTTATCGTAGTCTGCAATTAAATTATTCGCATGAAACTCCGCAACATCGATGACGCGATACGTTTTGTACTGCGGATCAAATACAGGAATCATAAAGAACATTTTTCGTTTTGCGCCTGCCTTGCACGAGATACATTCGGTTTTGCCCGGCTTGAAGTATTTCAGAATGTCCGCGTCTGCTTCTTTCGGCGAATGAAGGCACGTATGCTTTCGAAATTTATGAATCGTTTTGCCTTCGAACACTTTATCTTCATGGACAAAGTAAACGAACCAGTCGTCAGGCTGCGCCAGTATTACGAAATCTTTCCCGTCTGCATTTACTTCGCCATGTTTTCCCATACGGACATAACGCGTGATCCCGTCTGGAAATTCGCTATCACCTTTCGAAGCTTGGTCGCGTTGTTGTTCACGCTGTTTTAAAATATCGCGAATGTTGCTCATTAAATCGACTCCTTTTCGTTTGTAAAATTCGAACGCGAATCCCGCGCCCGCTGGCGCCCTCAAAACGTACTTCCTATCTACGTGGCACGCAGACAGGCGACCGGGCTATTTAAAGCGTTAGCTCCCCGATCCTTCCGTATTGACAACGCCAGCCGACGCGAACGTCAGCCGTCCCTTTTTCCATGCCAACTTGCAGATGCAACTGTTACCGAGCGCTGTCCAGACGCCCGTCACTGAATATCGAATAGTAACGGAAACTATGCCAGCGTTTTAGCGTAGCCTAGCGACTTGCTTACCTAACCGTTACCTCAATATTCACCGACGGACGGGCGATAATTAAATCGCCACATCTTCGTCAATCTCTACAGGATTATCGTGACACCAGTACACGTAATCGCGATACTCTTCGACTGTCATGTCGTTGGCTTTGCCGAGCCATTCGATCAGACGGTCAAATCGTTCTTGCGAAAGTTTGAAACGTTTCCTATTCGCCTCAAACCATTCGAAAATATTGCGGTCGCCCTTGCTTAAATTTAATCGTCCTGCCATCGGATACATATTCTCGCGTACAGTTCCGCCATGACCTATCGCGAGTGGAAGCGCATGTTCGCGGTGTAAATCGGTTGTTTCGCCAGTTAGTGCGCATGCGTTTCCGAAATAATCGAGTGTTTTCGCGTATTCTGATTCGGTTAGTGTGTCGGGTAATGCCCGTTTTCTTGCTCGTCTTTTAGCGTCACGAATGTAAAATTTCTCACGATTATTTTCGTAGTATTTTCGCTTAACTTCCGCTATTCTATCACGGTTTTCTTCGTAGTACTTACGCCGAATCTCCGCCATCTTATCTCTGTTTTCTTCATACCATTTTCGACTTCTTTCAGCTTCTTTATCACGGTTTTCTTCGCGGTATTTACGCATACGTTCCGTTATCTTATCTCGGTTTTCTTCGTAGTATTTATGCTTAACTTCCGCTATTCTATAATGGTTTTCTTCATAGTATTTACGCATACGTTCCGTTATCTTATCACGGTTTTCTTCGCGGTATTTATGCATACGTTCCGTTATCTTATCTCGGTTTTCTTCGTAGTATTTATGCGCACAACCCTTGCAATAAGAACAAACGCCGCCTAACTTTCCCTTGTCTTTCGAGAAATTCGCTAACTCTTTTACTTCGTTACATTTCGTACAAACTTTCGCGATAATTTCACCGGATGTATTTTCGTAATAAACGACTCGCTTACTTTTAACCGGATTATTAGAAATTTTCTCCGTCAACCCTTCAAGATTCATTACGCCTTAGCCTCCGTTCTATCCGCATAAGCCGTCCCATAAAACGCAACGTATTGCGCAATCATCTTCCGTTTCTTAACTTCCGCCATACTAACGACATTATTATTCATTTTCTCCACTCGCTTTCCAAACGGCGCTCACGATAGATGCGATGCAGACCGTGCAATATAATAGGATAAATTCCGTCATAAATATTTCGCCGCCCCTTCTTTAATCGCGTTGAACGCCTTAATCGCCTCGTCTAGCTCGAACTGTATGCGACCAACCTTCGTTTCTAGCTCGCTTATTTTATCCGACAAGCTTTCGCGAACCTTTGGCGACTTAGCCTTTGCGTAGCTTAAACGGTGCTGCGCTAGCTCGACGTTGAACTCGGCTATTTCGATTGATAAAGCGCGTTCTTTTCGTTTGAAATCGCGTTCAGATTTCGCGAACTTCCGCTTGATAACTTGCGCAACTTCATCGGCGAATGGTATCGGCACAGCTTCAGGGAATTTGTAGACCGTGATAATCTTTTCGCCAATAACGACTAACCTTGTTTTCGTTTTAAAATGATCGTAAAACTTCCTAATAAAACCGTTAGGACCAGGCGTTTCACCTTGATAAAACGCGGTTTGCATAAGTTGTTTTAAATGATGTGGCGCATGTTGCTCCGTTTGACCTAATCGTTCAACTGCCCGTTGAATTGCGTGCTTAGTGACGATATACTCTTTCATCCGAGACGCACCGCCTTTATAATAGGAAGCGCATCTTCAATTGGTGTAGCGTAGCTGGCGTCATACATGCGGACGCCATCGCGTTTATATCGATTTAACTTTCGTTCGAAATCGGTTTTAAAATCCTCCGTTTGGGCATACTTATTATTAGAAGCGCATTGCTGGCGCTTATATACGTTCATTGGTAACGACCTCCACTTGCGAAATTTGTCGAACTAGTGTATTATTACAATTGTGTTAAAGGCTATACGGTAAACCGTATTTTGCTTTATAATGTAGATAACGGAAATAGGTCGCGATTCCTAGGCGAGTTCTATACACCGTTAAATATTAAAGCGCAACAAGGTAATCGGTATAATCACCGTATTGCTTTGAATCATACTTCGCTGCCAGGCGAGTTAATGCGCGTATTACTTTTGAATGGTGACATCCTAACTCCTTTGCGATTGCCGTCGCGGTGGGTTTCGGATGACTGAGGAACGAATTAACGATTGCCGTCGTTGCATCGTCCGCACCAATCAGGAGATAGTCGATCAGCGCCAACTGATCGGCTTTTCTTTTTGCTATTACATGTTCTTCAATATTTAATTCATCTGGAATTCTTATAACATAATCATCTAATTCATTATCACTGGTAACTCCTGAGTATGTCTCATATAACCGAGTTCTTTTTGCTTTTTTATAAATATTCGCTCTTCTATTCTTCCAAAGCCACTTAAAGTAGCAGGGCTTACCTGGCTCTTTTATAAAATCAATTGAGCCATCGTATTTTTCTACTGCATATAAAATAGTATTACCAAACTCAGATATCACTTCCTGAACATCTACTTTCAGTTGATTAGAAATGTTATAAAAGTAAATATCGATATTCCTCTCTCCAATAATCTTTGATACGACGATCCTATAAATCTCGCTAAATGAAGAGTCAGTTTTATCTTTATTATATTCTTCTATTAAATTTTCAATATTTTTCAAAACTAAATTTCCTCCTTTTGGTTACAATAGTAGATACAACTGAGGTTTTATGTTCGCGCACTTTGGAATAAAATTTGTATTTCTTTTTTTATACTCTATATGCTAATAATAACCAATTTTTAAATATTACCTTATGTATTGTAGTATTCTTACAAATGTAAAAATGTTCAATTAAATGAACATAAAAATAAAAAAAAAAAA
>NZ_JBBOXM010000005.1:0-10423 GCF_038007625.1 Cytobacillus sp. FSL K6-0129
TTCCGACTGGGTTCGAACCAGCGACCTCTACCCTGTCAAGGTATTCGATAAGTCAGCCGCTAAGTCAACGGTAAGTCAGACGTTGGTAATATTAAGTTTTTGACACGTACAAGTCATCCGTTAAGTCAAATTATACCGATAGGAGCGCCACCTTGCAAGTCATTAAAGTCGTACCCTCTACGCCAATTCCACGCCAACCACTTCCGCCATCTCAACGTAAGCAGACGCACCATCCAGCGTCACTAAGCGTATCTTTTGGCGGACGTGGTCTACGTAATGTGAACGTCCAACTATCTCCGTAATATTGCCCGCCTGCCATATCGATATCTTTAACGCCAAATTAAATTCCATCGCGTAAGCTATTCTCGCGTCAAACTCCGCTTGCTGATGCTCGTCAATAATCGGCTTGGCTACGTGGTCCAGCTCAGCATGCATGACGCCAAGCTCCGTTACATGTTCGGGCATAAAGAAGCCTTGCCACTTTTTAATGCCGCGGTCTTTTAACGACATATTAACGCCTCCCTTTTAGGGCCAATTATAAACGAACAAATGTTCCTAGTCAATCATTCAGCCAGTCGTAATCTGGCACTGGCGAAGGCTCTACGGAAGCATTCTGACGCAATACTTGCGATGTTGTCGTCTGCCATGCGCGATATAAATAATTTTCCAGGCTATGTAATTTGCGCTGCTTGTACTTTAATATCGCGTTAAGGAACGTCTCTACAAACGGCGTAGCGTTATCCTCGATGATGATGTCGTTATGTATTGATCGTTTAGCGCGAAGCAATATGCCGTAATATTTATAGATTCCTTCAGCGTCAAAGTATCGTTCCATTGCGTCGTATATTTCGCTTGGTAGCGAACTTTTTAATGCTTGCGAAGGAATGACTGACGTATCTAATACGTTGTTTTTTGAAAGATTAATAGAATTAAAAGGTTCGTTTTCATTTTTCGTCGTTTGCATCGTTGTCTCCGTAGGCGTTTCGCATTCCTCACGATTGGACAAAGTCGACTGGTCATTGCGATTAAAAGGAAGGACGCGGAGTATGTTAGCGCCCTTGCCTCCGTTTACTTTGCGCATGGTTGCAACCTTTTCAATTATGCCCAGATCCGCCAGCTTATTAACGATGCGGCGCGCCGTCTTTTCGCTCTTGTCGATCAGTTTCGCAAGCGTCGTCGCTTTTAAATGCGCAGCGCCTGCGAACTTGACCGCATAGCGAGCGATAGTATTAAGGACAGCGCGATCCGTATCATTAAGGCTGAACGCGTTGTTCTTTAGATGTGCGTCTACATTTGCGTTTAATTCCTGCGTCGAATTGAAAGTTTGATAGTCCGATAGATAGTGCATCAGTTTACGCCTCCCGTAATTTACGTTTAATGTAACTATAGATTACGTCTTGCGTAATTGTCAAGGACAAGTTATAATCTTTTTAAGGTGGTGATATTATGCGATTAGAGTTGAGATTAAAGGAATTATTAAGGGAACGCGGAATGGAACAGAAAGACCTCGTCGAGTTGACAGGATTGACTACGCGAACAATCAGCGAAATGACGAATAATAAACTTAAGCGATACCCTAAAGACGCGTTAGAAAAGATTATGGTTGCGTTAGACTTACATGAACCCAATGAACTATTCCGAACAAGTAAAGATTAAAGAGACTTCGCGATTTCTACGAGTAAGTCCATCAGTATCGGCAACATTTGAACGAGCACATAGCCTAAGCCTGCTTTCTGAATTAGCGATAATCCTTTGTCGCTATTGCCAATCATTACGAATATTCCTCCGCCAAGCATCATGATTAACGCGATAGGATAACTAATTGCTTTAACGAGTTCTACAATCGGATCAAACGCGTTCACTACTTTCGCCGTTACTGCTCCATTAATCGCGCCAGCAGCCGCAAAGCTGACGTCACCAAAGCCGAGCGATACTGCTATTACACCGGCAGTTGTCGTTACTTTCGCGACAGTTTTCCAATTGACGCGTTTTTCCTCCTTCTTATAATCACGCGACATAAACTCCGAAATAGACATCGTTTCTACTTTATTACGCTTAAACATACCGTCCACTCTCCTTATTTAAATTCGCTTGCCACGTAAATCTTAACGTCTAGTCCTTCGCACATTTTCGCAAGTTGTTTACGGCGATACTCCGTCGTTGTTAGCCAGATAAATTTCGGCTTTATTTCGAATACACCAAGCGATAATAACTCGCGATATTTATGAATCTTCGCATGATTTTCAAGCATTCGCTGCGTTCTATCTATTTCGCAAATGTGATAGCGATTGCCTACGTTAAATATTGCGTCAGCCACTACAGAAACCTTGCCCGGGACCGTAAGTTTTATTTCCTGTTCCCATGACGTAGGACATCCATACGCGAGATATAAATCGTTGCGCATCAAGTAATGTTCGATTTGAGACGTTTTCTTTACGACCTTGTTTGCGCCGACCATTTCGCGGCCATAAGCGTTAAGATAGTAAACCTTTTCGTCTAAGCGTACGGAATGCAAGTAATCGCTCATATTGGCAAGTATCCGATTAGCATTGCGATTACCGCCGAGCCTATGCATGCGTTGAAGCTGCGACCGACTAAGAAAGTCGAGTTTTTTCAAGCTTAAGAGTATGCGTTCCTGGCGTTCTTCCTTTGCGATTAGTGTTTGCATTTGCATTATCGTCATCCTTTCTTGCGCGAATATTAATATGTGGCCCAATGATTTCGCTAATTTGTTCGTTTGTAATTAACGGCGTTTGTACTACTTGACGACCATCCGGCGTCTGATAAATTGCGCGACCTTTAATGCGCGGTAACTGTTCTGCGCCACCCTCGTCAAGTACGACCTCACTCGCAATTTTCGTCTGCAATCTAAAGCAAACGCGTGTATCAACATTCTGCTTAATCTGACGCGGCAATGTATCGGCAGTAGGATATTGCGTACAAAAGATAAGGCGGAATCCTAGGCTGGCACCAATACGCGCTATTCTCGCGAGTATTCTTTCGCATTCAACGCGCGCTTTCTTTTCTTCCGAATCAGTAATGCCGGCGCTCGCTATCTCGGCAGCTTCATCGATAATAATAAAGTGACGATACGGGTCGCATGCTTCGCGAATATTTTCGTATCCTTGCGCTAAATAAAGCGCTTGTTTAGCCGTTATTTTAGCGTCTATTGCACGTAGGCTATCTAATGTCTCGCTTATATCTTTCGCCACGCTATCGACCTGTATGGCGCTCTGATAGCGTGCAAACGTCAAGCCTCCTTTTAAATCGATTAGACTCATGCGAACATGCTCCGGATTGCGCGCGATAGTGGACGTAATTAAGCTCTTTAGAAACACTGATTTGCCGTAAGTAGTTGCGCCAGCTACGATTAAATGTCCGCTTTCCATATCGTGCGTTATGAAGCCTTTTCGCGACATACCCAACGGAATCTCCCAGCCTTTGCACCGATTAAGCAACTCGCGATCGAACTCAAAGAAGTCCGTCAGCGCCTCATTATAAACACGAAACTTCAACATGCCGTCAAATTCGATTTCCACCTCTTTTCGTAGCTTCCGTTTCTTGCGGGCTAATTTTCGCAATTGAGACAGCAAATCCTTGCGCCAATTTAGCGCCTTTAAGTCTGCGATTGAAACATCTAGCACGCTGCGCTTGGCGTTTAGTCCGTCCTGGAAACGGTCAACCTTTTCGCGAAATTGTTTAGACGAAAGACCTTGCGGTAGTTGAAAAACATACTCGGTATGGTCTACGTGCTTAGTCCGTCTGTATGGACGTATTTTCGTACCATCCTTTGCGACCAGGCCCGCGTTCTCTGCAATTCGCGAAATATTATTCGTATCGTTTCCGCCCAACCCCCTTTGCGATAATTTCGAGTAGCCGATAAGTCCGCCGACAACTGCCGAAGAAAGTAGCTCGAATAACATGCGCATCACCACCTTTTGTATATAATACAGTTCCGCCTAAACGGAATAGTCGGCGCGTTGCTTGCGCCTTGCTGCGTCAACATTTCGTCTATTCCTTTCGTAATTCTGCGTAGGTATTTTATGAGGAACAACCAACGGTATAGTAAAAGGTATGGCGAACGGAACGTCCAATATGTCACTTTTTTGCGTATAGGAAAAATAATATGCGGAGATACTTGTACTAAAAAGCGCAGGAGTGATCGGATTGTTTTCGTTTTTCGGAATAGGAAAGAGTCGTACGAAGTTTGGTCGATGGATTGATAAGAAGGAAATCACGCAAATTGAAATCGAAGAGAAGTCGGGCTTAAGTCGAGGAACTATTTCGCGACTATGTAATGATACGGAATATACGCCGAAGATATCGACTGTAGCGCGGATTAAAAAGGCGTTAAAGGAGATAGGCGAAGGATATCCGCCAGATGATTATTTCGGAATGTAGAACGAAGAAAAGACGCCCTAGCGACGATTGCTGGGCGTTTGTTTTATTTCCAGTTAATGACGGTTAAGTTGCGACACTTTGGACATGTTAAGTTTTCCGCAGTATTTAATACGTAGTTTTTCTTTTTACAATGCGGACAATCTACTCTCTGCTTGCCAATTCCCGTCATAAGTACCGGCAACGATAAGACCATTAACGGAAATCCAAGTAAGATTCCGATGATTGTTAAACAAAGTAGCGAACCGATTAGCAAGCCAAATGCGCCGAGAAGTATGGCGGTAATTCTTCCGATCCAACCGAGCGCTGAAGAATCCTTCTTTTCAACTGAGATGACCAAAGTTTCATTTGAAATTACGTTTGCTTTACTCAAATTGACCAACCTCCTTATATAAATAAGTCAGATCGTTAATCTTAGTATACGTTGGATAGGTTACGTTCTAAAAATTCCTCAGTTGCGCTTTCTATTCGTCTCTGAAAATGTGAATCTTCCATTAGTGATTGAATGATCGAAGATTCTTCCTCTAATGAAAAAACCCATCTACCTTCTTCTTTTAATTGTTTTAATTGATCTTTTATAACAGTTTCATATGCTATCTTAGTTTCCAAATCGTTCACCTCTTAGAATAAAATACCATTATATTCATTATACATTTTTGTTTCAATATGTAAATGCGGGACCGTTGAATCTCCCGCAATATAAAGCTTACTCTTCGCGCGCTTTCTTCGTCACATCGTTATTTTTCCAGTAGCTCCAAAGCGCAGTCCCGCCGAGGAACGCTAGCGAAATAAACTCGCTCACGCCCGCTTCGTCGACCGGAATCACGCTTAAGCCCGCCATTTCTAATCCCGCGTTAATTAGCGCCAAAAGTAAAAGCACGAATCTGCTGACCGTGCCTGCCGTAATCTTCTTCGCGTTCTTCATTATTTAGCCTCCTTCGCAATGTACGGCGCATATCCCGCTTTCTTCGCTTTCGCCGCCAAGTCGTCCGCATTGTCCTTCTTGCTGAACGCGCCGAGCTGTACTTTATATAGCGCGCCTTCCTTCGATGCAAACGCGTCAAATCCTTTAGCCTTCGCTTGCTTGACGAGAGCATCCGCATTAGCCTTCTTACTGAACGCGCCAATTTGAACCTTAAATAAACTGCCGTTCGACGGCTTGTTTGGCGATGGCTTAGGCTTGCTTTCCGTCTGTTTCTTCGCCAAGTTAAAAGCCTTCGCGATGCCTGCCGCATGCCCTTGCGCCACTGCTTCGATAAACGACGCTTGCTTTAACTTCGCCGCGTCCGCTGCTTTATCGATGAACAAGGATTCCGTTAATACTGCCGGCATGCGTGATTCGCGTAAAACGTGATAGTTAGCGCGCTTCTTGCCACGGTCGCGAACGCCGTCAATACGTTTCATAATTTCGCTATGAATGGCGTCCTGAAACTTCTGCGTGCCCGCGCCAACTGTCGTATAAACGTAGTCCTCGTAGCCCGTGCCACCGCCTGCGTTAATATGAACGGAGACGAATAAGTCTGCGCCCCAAGCATTCGCCGCGTCCGTCCGTTGCTTAAGCGACAATGATTGGTCGCCCGTTCTGCTGTACTTAATTGTTGCGCCTTTATAGTCGTTCGCGAGAATAGCGCCGACACGCTTTGAGATTGTCAGCGTTAAGTCCTTTTCGCGCAAGCCATTGCCGACTGCTCCCGGATCGTTACCGCCATGTCCTGCGTCAATAAATATCTTTGCCATATTACCGCTTCCCTTCGTTATTTTATTTGATTAGCGCAATGAATACCGTTACTAGTAAGCCCGCGACCGTCAGCAACGTTCCCCATACCCATTTCGTGTTCGCCTTCATGTCGCGAATGTCATCGCGAACCTCCTCCGCCAGTTTAATCGCGAAGTCCGCCTTATCTTCTGCTGAGTCGGCTTTCTCGTCCGCTCTTTCCGCAAGACGTTTGATATCGTTTAAGTTATCCATCTTCGTATCAATCCGCACGAGCCATTCGCGTATGTCTGCGATTTTCTCGTTAAGCTCGTGTCCGCTCGGTTCCGCCATATTTCGATTCACCTCCTTTAAGGCACGCGAAAAAGACGCCCGATGATGGGCGCCTAGTGCTGCGCAGTTTGTTCCTACTGTGCGGTTATATTCTTAAAGAACCCCTTTCCAATATTCGACTTTTCGCCTATAATAATCCAAGAGGTGTTGACATGCTAAATATACAAAAGAAATCAATTTACTTACAGTTATCGTTTTCTCTTCTCATAGCGTCGTTGATTACGGTTTTATTTTTTTGGGTCTTTCCTACCGAAACACTAACAGACTTTTCGATTATTTTAATGTTTACCGTAGCGTTTATTATATTGTCTCGTCTATTATCAATCCCAATTCCGTTAAATTTATTTTTAACTTCTCTTTTACTTGTTAAATCTGTTGTATTGTTATACTTATATCAATCTGGCAATGCTATGGTATTTCCGGACAGTCACCATTACTTATCTGTATTAAACTCAATAAAGAGCTCTGGAGATATTAGTATTGCAAACGTCCAAAGTATTTCTGGCACGTTGCACGTTGGATATTATTACTTTGCTTATCTCATCGAGTCTTTTACCGGTAGTATTTACGCACTGCTTATAGCTAACACTTTCTTAATTTCTGTATCATTGTTGCTGTTTTATAAAGTGATAACTATGGACTTCACTAGAAGAATTGCACTTTACACTACGATAATAGGCGCAATTAGTATGAATATGTTTTTATTTGGAAGCTTCATTTTAAAAGATGCTTTAGTTGTGTTTTTGCTAACATTATCATTATATATTTACAAAACTAAGAAGAACGGATTAATATTTGCATTGATTATTTCCATGCTATTAAGTTCTGTTAGAATCTATTCTGGCGTTGCCATAATTGCTGCGATTATCGTTGATAAATTAATAAACAAAAAGAATAAAATCAAAAAAAGGTCAAAAATTATTTTCTTGACGTTAATGTTGATAATGTATTTTGTCCTAACAAAAATACCGTTTACTAACCGATACATAACATCCATACAAAACTTTTATCAGGATTACTCAATTGTAGATATTATATTATCGTTTCCCGGTACGTTTTTAAAGTTTTACTTTTCTCCTCTTCCTTGGAACTTAATCAGTGAAACTAGTTTTTATACATGGTTGATTGCGGATTCGGCTTTATTTCTACTTTTATCTATCGGATTGGCGCTGTTTGTCTTAAAATGGTTTAAATATAAAGAGTTAAGAAACCGTTTCTGGATCTACTTAATACCTATTATCGTCCATGTAGTACCGTTAAGTTTAGAATACGGTGGTGCTTCAGACAGGCAACGGTTAGGTGTATTCTCGATACTAATTTTAACTTTAATTTTAGGTATCTTTTATAAACAGAAAAAGAATGAGGAAGTATAACCTCATTCTTTTTTACCTAACTTGTGAATTTGGAAATTGGTCGCTGTAGGTTACAACTTTGACGTCTTTTTCAATCAGATAATCAAGCATATCTTTAAATTCACTCGTCTGCCACATGACACCACCCCAAGTTTCACCAATCTCCCCATGCCACATTAACGGCAAATGCCCACCTGTTTTTACTGCTTTATCAATTAAATCAATGCAACCTGCTAACCCTCTGCTCCCTGCATTAATAGCTTCCATTGCATACGGTAATACAGGAAATACACTTGTTCCTGGTCGATAGCCAGTCATTCTGTAATTAACATAGAATTTTCTTGCTTGTTCAGTAGCATAAAGAGTATTGTCTCCGTAGGGCGCAATATAAAACTGAGGCCCATTCCTTAGTCCTAAACTTAATAAATCCTTTTGCGATTGCTCTAACTCATATAGTTGTTCTTGTTCAGTCAAGGTTGATATATAATGATGATTCCTTGAGTGCGAGCAAATATCCCACCCAACATCATGCATTCTAATTAATCCGTCATTAGTTGTGTACTCAAGAGGGTCTTCTGTAATAATGTTTTTAGTAATAACATGTGTTGCACCTCTCATCCCTCTCTCTGCCATTAAAGGAAATGCGTTCTCATACACAGTATGAATTGCATCGTCAAATTCTAACCTGACTGTTGGTTTATTCAGATAATCCCATGAAGCGAAGGAATCAAAATAAATATCATACGGTTCAGTTATATTAGAATCTACATTCAAATGAATTCTAATATTGGTTACGTTCGTTAAATCAACATCATTTGCTTGGCTTACCACAGCTTTATTCATTGGATTTCCGATTATTGCATTCCAGCCTGGGTAACGTCTGTCATTCTCAGGATAAACTACATACGTACTTCCGTTTAACGTTGTTAAATAAATGGCTAAAACAGCAAAATTTGCTTGCCTTGGAGTCTTTGTTGATTCTGTAGGTAAGTAAAAGAGTAGTGCATATTCTTTCCTATATAAATCAATAGGTTTTGATAAAGGAAAATCAATCCTAAAGTTTATTGGGCTGTTAACTGTCACTTTCATTGAAGTACTGTTATTACGTTGATATTTTGGATTTGATACATCGGAGAGACTAACATCTCCCGCTGCTACTACCGCATCACTTGCTTTAAATAATTTATCAACGCTGTAATTGCGTTGAAATATATTTCCCCTCAATTCTTCATAGACACTTTTTATAAGTGAAGGATTAGGAGTTGGTCCTGGTTCAATGTTGGTCTGCTTAATAAAGTCAGGATTCAAATAAAAAGGGCTTTCGTAATCAGTTGAAGTAGTGCCTTTTTCGATTTGTAGTTTTGGCTCTTTACCCTCTGTCGATGTTTGTACGAACAAATATTTATCATTAGCACCGCTTGTGAAAGTAAAATAAGAAAACCCCGTAGCGCTTTGATAAGTGACATACGTATTAAGCAGATACTCATTATTAATGTTGTAGTCACCATCTGTAGGAACCTTTGAATGTAATGCAATCCTTAATGTATTTGAAAGGTCTGTATCATGTATTTTCACGGTGTATGTTGAGTTTGGTTCTATTTCAACTATTGCAGTTCTACCTAGCTCGACTATACTAGGCTTTGACACAAAGTACAGGTAGTTATCGACAACGCCAGTTCTTCGTAAACTAGCATTGTGGTATCTACCGTCAAATAAATTTTTTGTTTTTACAAAAAAAGTAGTATTTACGGGGTCAACTGCTTTTTCTTTCAAATTTTCATTCCCAACAGCTTTTTCTCCAACAACCGCAACTGATCCACCTGTAAATAATTGTTTAGTTTCAGTGTCCATTTCAGAGACATTAATCGGGATTAAAGATGTGTTTTTCCTTACTTCTGATTCATTCGCCTTTTCTGCCAACTGTGCGGTAAGCCGACTGTCAACATCATTAACTTTATTATCTAGTATGCTGACATCAGTACCCTCTAAACGGTCCGCCTCCGTCTTAGCGCGATCAGCTTGCGTCTTTGCATAATCCGCCTGTACTTCCGCCTCTACCGCAGCATCTTCCGCTTGCCCAACGGTCGCCCTAAAACCGTCAACCTCCGCGACAATTTCATCTTTGAACTCTTCGATTTGCGATACGCGTAAAATAATGCGCTCTTCTACTTCGCCAACCTTGCTCACGTCTAAGCTCGGCGCAACCGTAACCGCCAAATAGCCTTCGCTCGGAAATACTTTGCGACTGCCGTCCGGCCATTCAACGTGAAACTCCGCGTTAAAGGTGCCGGCTTCGAGCGTTGCTATTTCCGTCAATTCGTACGCGAGCTTGCCCGCCATTTCATCGACTACTTGCGCCGGCTCGTTAATGATTACGGAATCAGCGTCGCCTCGCTTGCCCATTAAAAAGCGCGCCGTAGCTCCGATTAAGTTGACCGGTTGCTTGTGCGCGTCGAGTGCCGTATATCTAATTGCGTCATGTGAATCCGTTGTTTTCCATCTTATCGCCAATTATATCGCCTCCTATTTTTACGCATGAAAAAAGACGCCTTAGTTGGCGCCTATTTTATCGAAATTACTTTTAGCTTCGTCAAACACTTCGTCTATTTTATAATTTATATACATT
>NZ_JBBOXM010000006.1:0-6778 GCF_038007625.1 Cytobacillus sp. FSL K6-0129
TTTCTTTTCGTTCTCTATGGCCGAACAATATACAGTGATAAAAACGTTGATAGAGCAAGATTTCTCGGTTTGAAAGAATGTATAAATTGATGTATAAATCTGACCGATTTTTCAATATTGAAATGGGATGAGTAAAGCCTTGCCTATTTTCAGAAAAAAAGCTTACGTTATTTGCAATTACAAAGCAGGGTTCTTCTTTCTTTTTGAAAACGAAGAAAAAGTAAGGAGTTCTGCTATATTACTTAGAAATAGTATGGAGGTATAAAATATGAGCTTAAGTAAGTTTTGTGCTGTTGCTACTTTTATCTTGATGGTTGTAGATGGAATGTTTCCTACAGCGCTTGCGAATGTTGGTTTGTTTGTGTTGAGTATGGATCCTTCTACTTGGTTTTTAATTATCTTAGTTGTCTGTTTAGGGGGGATTATAGCTTATCAATATGATATTATCCAAAAGTTGAAATAGAAATAAGGAGGGGGGACTTCTCCTTTCTAGATATATTAGAAACATCTCGTCTCAAAACGTTTTAAACGCTTGGGGGAGTAAGTCTGATCAATTTGAAATTTACTGTGAACAATATGTTTTAACCAGAAGTGGATTATCCACTTCTGGATAATCCAGGAGTGGATGTATTTTGTTAAATTAGTTATTGGGTTTATAGGTTAACTTTAAATTATAAATAGACGTGTGGGTGAGAAAATGAAAAGGCCATTGATAAATAGGGCGCGTTGTAAAAAATGTGAAGTGATTATTCAATCGAGAACAAGCCATGATTTAAGGCATTGTAAATGTGGCGCGATTTTTATAGATGGTGGCCAAGATTATCAGCGTTATGGTTGGGGGTTAAATTATACACCTGGTGAAAATGAAAATTTAGATGATATTATTGATTTTAGTTTTTCGGTGTATGATAATAATGATTAATTATAAGTCTGTCGCTAATCCTTGAGCGACGAATAAAAAAGGAGCCGTTCTTCCTAATGACGGGTAATAAGAAGGGATCGCAAACCTCGCCTGCGATTAATAAAATCGGGGCTTGTAAATAGAAATCATAAAAAGTGGTAGAAGTTTATTCCCAAAACTTCCACCACTTTTTTTCATGTTTATTTTTTTCTTCAGTCATAGCAATTTGTTTTTTTGTTTCCTGTAATTCTTGAATGGCAGTCATTAATTGTTGGTCTCGATCTTCTAGTTTTTGAAGAAGTTTTTCGTTGAACTCTTCTTGCTTTTTCATAAATTGAATTAATGGATTTTCTTCTTCTTGTAGCGACATATCGGTACTCGATATGTTCAAATTAGAGCGATATAAACTCGCTATATAATCAACGGATTCATTCAATGTTTTATCTTCTTTTTTGAGTTTGATTAAGTACTCCAAATACTTTATATCTTCTTCGCTATATTGTCTCCAATTGTTTTCATCTTTTTTGTATTTGTATCCTTTATCTTCAAGCATTTGAGAATATTTTCTTACTGTTACAGGTTCTATAGAAAGATGTTTTGCTACTTGTTTACTTGTATAAACTGAAGAATCATTTTTCATATTTTTCACCTCGCTATAAGGTTCGCTATGAATTGTAGAAAGCCTTTTTTATTTTTGTATCGACGTAATTTTATCGATTCGCTAAGTTCTAAGTTGAGTGTAACAGAAAATGATTCAAAGAGAGTATTAGAAGGTGTTCTATCTGAGGAGTTTCTGAAACTATCAAAACAAGAGTTATACAAAAATTAGAATGTGCTTTGGAAATGGATATGAGTTGGGGTAATGGCCGTTTTTATTCTTAAGAACGATTTGTTATTAAAATTATTTTTTGAAAATATATTAAGATTCTATGGAATTTGAAAATTGATTGAAATTGATATATTAATAGAAAAAAATAGCCCTTTAGAGGGCTATTTTTTTCTATTTTTCTAATTCCAAACTTTTAGGACCACCAGTATCATTATGTATAATCGTAACTTTCTTACCTTTTTGTTTTTTATAACTTGAATCAGTATATAATGTTATTTCGTGTTTAGTTTGAAAGACAGTACCTGCCATTCTCATAGATCTTTTATCTTTAAAATAAGCAGTTTTTATATTGTCACTTATAATGACAGTTGCAAATGCAGAAAGGGGTGCAGTATATGGCATTGGAATAGCAAGTAGTGCACCTATTGAAGCAATTGCACCTTTAGTTGTTGTATCATTATTTTTTGTACTTCTTTTGACAGTATCTACATAAATCCAATCTGAAGCGGCCTCGGCTTTATTTGTGACTAATTGAAGTTGGTTGTCATTCTTTGTTAAATTAATTGGTGTTAGAGACAAAGAGCTAATCATTATTAATGATGCAGCACCTGTGAGGATAGATTTTTTCTTTAGTAGATTCATAATGTTTCTCCCTCCATATTAATCTTAGTTCAATATGAAATGTTATACTATTATGTTTAAAAAAGGAAGTGTTTTATGGAAATTTAATTCCAGAAAATTATTTACGTAAAATATATGAATCATTTATTGTTATATTAAGGAGTTGAGAGATTTAATGGATAAATTATATAAAATCAATCAAGTAGTATTAGTAATTTTATTTATTTCTATGATTATGGCACTTAATAACTCTACTTTATTAGTAAATACATTAGGTATAATCGGAATAATTCTTTCTTTGTTGCAATGTTATATGTATATTAAAATTCAAAAAAGTAATAAACCAAATTAGTAAGTTAAAAAAGAAAACCCTATCTCTTTACAAGGTGGGCGTTTTCTTTTTTTATTTATCAAAAGATAATTTTGCTTTTTTGATTAAGACGGATTAATTAGGGCGTCTGTCAACGTATCGCAACTCGTAGAAGTTCACGACCGAAGGGAGATGAAATTCTAGAAAGGAGAATAAGAGTTGATAGACTCACTCCGCCAAGACCCTCTTGGCAGTTCCAACAACTCGTTGTTGGGCGCTCCGGAGGGCGGGGGGAAGCCCCCTCAATATTGAGGGGGTTGGGGGAGTTTTAGAAGGGGATTGTTAAGGGAAGTTTTTCCCTTAACCCGTTGGAGACAGGTCATTTTAGCCGACTTTGGAGGCAAGGTTTTAGCCTCGCAGAGCACACACTTTACTAATGTAAAGTATAGTGTGTTATACTTTATGTACTAAAGTCTTTAAAACCTAGCGGGGTGGATAATCCATTGAGTTACGTCGTAGCCAGAATGCAGAAAATGAAATCTCAAAATCTTGGAGGGATCCAAAAGCATAATCAAAGAGAATTTGAGAATCATAGTAATCCAGATATTGATGCGACAAAGTCGCATCTTAATTATGATTTAGTGAATCCTTCAAATGTTGATTATAGAGAAAATGTAATGAATATCATCGAATCACAGAAAACTGCGACCAGGGCGATTCGTAAAGATGCGGTTCTTGTAAATGAATGGATTGTTACGAGTGACAATCTATTTTTCAAAGATAAGTCATTGGAAGAGACAGAAGCTTTCTTTAAAGCAGCGACTGAATTTTTTCAGGAGCGTTATGGAAATCAAAATGTGGCTTATGCTCAAGTTCATTTAGACGAAACGACACCACATATGCATTTAGGTATAGTACCGATGAGGGATGGTAAGCTTCAAGCAAAGAATGTTTTTAATCGTAAAGAATTGTTGGCCATTCAAGATGAACTACCATCATTTTTAGAAAAAAAGGGATTTGAGTTGCAACGGGGGGAATCCAATGCTGAACGTAAACATATGAGCGTTCAAGAATTTAAGGATATGCATGCGAGGGTTGCAGAAATGGCCCAAATTGAAGAGGAGAAAGAAAACCGTATTAAAAGTCTAGAAAAAGAAGAATTAGCCTTAAAAAGGCAACTGAGTACTTCTAAGGAGTATTTGGAAAAGGAAAATGATCCTCCAAAGTATTTTGAAGAGAAACAAACAGTAAAATACAAGGGTAAACTGTTAGAGGTTTATGTGGTTCCTGTAGTAGAAATGGACAAGATAAATACGTTACATCGTACATCAAGCGTAATATTAGCTGATAATGAGCGTTTGAGAGCTGAAAATAAGCAATTAAAAGAGCGTGTGAGTGTTTTAGAGAAGGCGCAGGAGCAAATGGCTAAAATATTTCAGTTGGCTCAAAAACATGCTTCAAAATATGCAAAGGGTGTTTTTGAGCGAGCCATTACTTATGCTAAGAGATTTTATGAAGATGATCCATCTGTTGAAAAAGAGAAAGAAAAGACATTGGAACACGTTCATGAATCTTCAGAAGGTATTCAAGATTATTCTGATTGGAAAGAGAGAAAGAGGAAATTTGAGAGAAGTCGTTCATTAGAAAGATAATAAGTATAATATACTTTTAAAAGTATATTATACTTATTACTTAAATGTTATGATATGTTATTTTTGTTAACAAAATTTTGTTTTGTTTTTTATATAGAATTGTTGACATGAATAGATTAGTTTGACAATATTATAGGTGTACATTACAGTTTGTTACCTCGGACAAGGTAACAGGTATTTTTTTCACATGGCTCTTTGGACGGAGTCAAATCATTTTTAACATAACTGCATGATTATGATACTTAATGTAGAGTGTGTTATTTAAAATTTATTGTCTGTTTTCAATAGCACATTCAAAAAAACATCTGACTGGACATCAGATGTTTTTTGTTTTGTTTGTTTATTTTTAGTTAACTTGGTTAGAATGGCTTTTATTACGAAATAAAAGTCATATTATCGGGTATATGAATAAATATATTAGTAAACGTTAAAAGAAATATTTCACTGCTAATAGCTAGCTTCTCGGGACGAAGACGAGTAAATTTCTACCTTTGCTTTTGGACAGGAGCTTAGTAGAAATGCCATAGTAGTGAAATACTCTTTGGGTTAAAAGATGCTCATTAAGGCCTCGGCAATTCTTTCTGCTAGTGGAATTCCTCGGACAAGGAAGTCCATAAAGCGAATTGTTTGGGCTTTAATTTGCGTTTTACGTAGTTCTTGTTGCTCTCGAAGTCTCTCGACTCGAGTTGTACATTTACAGTTGCAACTGCAAGTATTTCTTTTCACATGACTCACCTCCTTTGCGTTGCAAAGATGGTGAGAAACTATTGCTTGCTAACTCGCCTATGAAGATTATACCAAATTTACATTTTATTATGAATGTAGATTGTTTAATAACTATTAAACAATTAGAAAAAGTCCTCTCATTTTATGAGAGGACTTTTTCTTGTTTTTTCTTATCTTGATAATAAGGGTAACTATTTCCGCATGGAAATCGGTGCCCTTATTATGGCTTTTCCCTTGTGGCTGTAAGGATAAATAAAAAAAAGACTTGCTCATTCGTACCTAGTGATTTATCATTTTAATTGACTAGAAAAAAATAATAAAATCCATTAGAAGGGAGCAAGTCCTTAAAGGGTATTGGTGTACCCTTTTTTACACTTAATTCAGTTAGGACTAATATAACAAGAATGTTAGATAAAAATCAAGATGAAATTGTTGGCAAATACCAACCTAAGAAGAAACAAAATCTAAAAATATATAATTTTATGGGAAAAAATTTAAGTGAGAGTGGTCGAGAATTGTTCCAATTGTGTAGTACCTTTAATCAATTTATTACTACTCAAGATAAGCTAAATAAAAAATTAGTGAAATCGAATACTTGTAAAAATCGCTTTTGTCCGATTTGTTCTTGGCGAAAAGCTAGAAAAGATGCTATGAAAATATCGGTGATGATGGAAGCAATTAAGGTAGATGAAAACAAAGATTTTTTATTTTTGACTTTGACTACTCCAAATATTAAAGCTGATTCTGTAAAAACAGAGATTGATAGATTTAATAAAGCTTTTAATAAATTGTTTAAGAGAAGAAATATTGAACGTTCGATTAAGGGTTATATCAGAAAATTAGAAATGACCTATGATAAAGAGCGTTTTATCACGAAAGAAATGTATAAGAGAAAACAGGCTTATTATGAAAAACGAAATCTTAAAATTGGAGATAATAATCCGACTTATGATACATATAATCCTCATTTTCATGTGTTGCTGTGTGTAAATAAATCTTATTTTACGGATAAAAGATATTATATATCTCAACAATCTTGGTTGGAAATGTGGCGAGATGTAACGGATCTATCAGAAATAACTCAAGTCAGTATTCAAAAAGTGAATTTAATTCGGGGGGGAAATGCGGTTGCGGAAATCGCAAAGTATTCTGCGAAGGATTATGAAATGGCTGTTAGTGAAGACGTGTTTGATGTTTTTTATTCTGGTTTAAAAGGTAGACAATTAATTGTTTATGGTGGCTTATTGAAAGAGTATGCACAAAAATATGCTGCGGGTGAATTGGACAAGCATATGAGTGAAGATCAAAATGAATATTTTTATAAATTAATAGCTACATGGAATGCGGATCTTCTGAAATTTAACCAAGAATATAAAGAGTTAAATAAAGAAGAGTTGAAAGAGTACAATGGAAAGTTAATTGATGAAATAGAAGTCGACGATTAAGGCTATTTTTAACCACTTCTGGATTATCCAGAAGTGGTTGTGTTTTTATATAAGTCTTTTTTTACTGTCACACATCAAAAAAACTTCTAAATATCTTTTTGTGTTTGTCCTTTTTCTTTATCAAACTGCAAGTACCCTCGTGTAAGCCTTTTTTCTAATCCGATATTTTAAAAATGAAAAATTGGTTATGTTGAGTTGATAAATAAATATACACTCTCCATACATTCTAGTAGACATAACATCACTTATTATTGGTAGTTACGAAGCAGTCAGAAGCCTTGTGCTTACTGGCTT
>NZ_JBBOXM010000007.1:0-5411 GCF_038007625.1 Cytobacillus sp. FSL K6-0129
GCCTGTACCGCTCATGCCGTGAAGCTGTATGAAATGCTGACACGTCGGCTTGCATGCGTCAGTGCCGGCTAGCTTGCATTGTTGCGCTAATAGGCAGCGTTTTGCGTGATTATTCGTCATAGGCTGACGCCTCCTTTCGTTTTAAATTTACCTGTCTAAGACATCTCTCCCGAGACAATACGCAAGTCCTAACACTAGAATTCCCACGAATAATCCGAAAGACATTTTAGGGAAGAAAACAGGCGCGATAAATATTCCGATGCCTATCCCGAAGAGAGCTAATCCGATTGCCATTCGCGATAGTACGTGTTTAATTGTTTTCACTGCGATCACCTCCGTAAAATCTAGTGTACACATACGCCAAAGGAGCTACGAAAATTGTTAGTAGTATAGCCGGCTTACCGTACGTTGGAAAAGTTTCATGTATAAATATAACGAAGGCAATGCATAGTTTAAACGTGTAGTAGGTTCCGACAATGATTCCTGCGATTGCTAAGAAAGATAACGAGAATGTCCTAAGAAATTTCATTACACGCACCTCCGAATTGATAAACGTTATAACATCGCTGACAGAAAACGGGCTGCTTCGTTTCTTCAACCGTGAGATTGTCGACGTTACCGCATTTTGGACATTCCGATGGGTTCAGCTCAATTCGCCACTCCCTTTCGCGTTCCACCTTCGTCATTCCCACATCGTTAAATATCGCTACATGCTCGCTTAACATTCGTGGTTTTAACTCAACGGCGGTATAACGTTTCCCCGACACGCTTACTACAGCAGGCGCTCCGTTTGCCAGCGCGTTCATTGCTTGCGTCAGATTCATTCGTCCACCTCCTTAGATATATAACAATTTAGGATGTTCGTCTTCCTCGTACCTGGTATATCCGATAAAGCCCGAGGTCTCGCTATATAACGAAATCCAATCGACAAACTTTTCGATTTCATCGTCGTAGTTCTTTAAATTACATCGAATAGTAACGTACCATGTACCGAATTGATCGAATCTAATCACGCTATGACTGTCTCCATCAAAATAATAACTGTCGCCACGCAACATAAAACGCCATCTAGCACTTTTAAATAGTTCATGATCCGGAACCGTATCCAGTTCATCACGCTGTCCGGTCATAAATTCAATCGCATTAATAACTACGACTGGAGTATTTTTATCAAGTTCCAATGCGCAAACTAATTCCGTATACATTCCCACTATTTGTCCCCCTCCTATTCTTCGTACCACCCGTCAGCCATATCGTTAATTTCGTTGCGAATATCTAACAATGTACTACTTTGCCGGAAGTTCCCGCTATAGCCGTCGTGTTCAAAAAGAGCGTCTACCTCATCCGCAATATGTGAAATCATTTCGTTAGCCTCAGCCTCTAACTCCGCCGCCTTTGCTATGCGGTGAAATTCCGGCGTACATGTCGTTAATCCTCTGACGCTTATCATTTTCGCTTCACACTCCTCATAGCGACGCTAATTATCGTTGCGCAAAGAACCATTCCCGCGATCATACCCGAAGTGAAAACGCATATTAAAAGCCAGTTTACCGTGCTCATTTGCCGTCAACTCCTTTCGGTTTTAGAACCAATCTTCGTCGATTTCGGTTGCTTCCGCCTCAACTAAACTGTCCGCCCGCTGTTGCTTCCGCTTGACCGCTAACTCCGCCTGCTGTAGCTCCGCACGCTTGTAGGCGTAAACAAAGCCGAATGACATCGCGGGATACTGCGGGTTCACCCGATGCGTAGCGAAGCAGATATCGATGTACTCCCGAATTACTTCCGCTCCATACTCAATGATCGCGTTCTTTAGTTGACCCCTTTCGACGGACCATCGCTCTTTGACTGAGCCTGAACCGAATGGCTGATAGGTTACGCCGTATAGCTCACGGTTGCGGTCGCTCAAGTATTCGTGAAAAGTTGTCGTGTTCCATTTTTCGATGGGCAAGTTTCGCCAATCTTTCGTGCTTATTCGTGACATTTGCGTGACTCCTTTCGTTTGGTTAACGTTTCTATCATTAAGTTTCATACGTTAAATATTATGTTTTTCACAAGTATCAATTTCCCAATATTCATAGGGACGGTATCCGTAATTATCTGTCTTCCATTCTTCCAAAACACTGTCACAATCACCGTTGTTTGGTCTGTTCACCTCATCCTTAACAGTTACGACAATAGGGTCTTCACCTTCAATTAGCATGAAAAAATTTCTTTCCATCGCATATCACTCCTTTAGCAATTTATTTCAAATGAACATATTGCTTATTTGGTTTCATCGGCTTTCTTGTATCGTGCTAACTCAAACCAATTTTGCATGGATTTAATATCTTTTTCTGTAAAACGAGTTTCTAGTTGCGTGTTTTCTGCATATACAGTTACGACGATTTCCTCTTTTTCATAGTCCATTGTAAAAGATGAAGAATGTCCTTTATTTTCTTCCACGTTGACCCTCCTTAATTAACGTTTTTACTCTTGTGTTTCCTTAATTCCTCGCGCAATCTTTCGACCTCCGCAATCAACTCGAACACGTCTCGCGTCATATCCGGCGTAACCGTATAACGATAGAACTCCTCGCCAGTCTTATTAAAACGCTTGACTGATTCGTCGATTCTCTGCCATTTACGTTTAATTTCGTTCATTCGTTAACGCCTCCTTAACTTTTGGTACAACTCATCCATGACAGTTTCGAGAGTTGCAGATAGATATTTGCGTTCGAGCTTTTCTGAGTATAAGTCCGCTTTCTTTAATTCTTCGATTAGTTTAAAGTGCATTATTTCTTTACGCTCGACCTCCGCCTGTAGCTCCGCGATCATATCGAGTAGTGCGGGCACATCGGTATCTAATAACCTCGAAGCCTCCCATGTGTAAAACGGCATATCTACCGATAGAGATTCCGTTTTCTGTTCGATTTCCGTCAATTGTTCGTTGGTTAATTTCGCCATTTAATCGTCCTCCTTGTTTTGCCGTCTAAAGACGCGTTCTAACGGCTTAGAATTAACGTTGAAAGTATTTGTATTGATTCGTGTTTAAAACGTCTGTATGAGCGTTTATATGCGTCTTATTACGTCACTTTCTTCCCTTTAGGCGTATATACTTTCCGCTTCTTTTTACGGTAATGATCGAAGATGAATTGGCGGAATAAATCGTGAATCTTAAAGAATGCGAGCATCAACCTAAACGCGAAATCCCATACGTAATATATTCCGATTAAGATAACGCCAATGCCTAAAATCATGACCGCAAAGGTTGCTATCGTGCTTAGTACCGCCATTATGAATCGCCTCCTGCGTTAATGCCTTCGATTTGGATGCCGAGAATGTCTAGCGTGGTTTCAACCGATTGCAACATACCGTCAACTCTATAAGACTCTAATCCGGATGAACTGTCGTACGTCCCTTTTAACTCTGCGTAATATTCGCGTAACTTATCCTCGGGTGATTGTTCGATTTCATATCCGTTTACTAGTGCGGACACGTAGTTTGGATAGTTCGCGTGGAAATCATTAGATAGCCATTCAGCGATAGGAAATCCGATATGTTCTCCGCCTATTTCCGCTAAAGTCGGACGATCAGTGTTTATAAACTCACCAGCGTTTAATAAATTAGCTTGCTCCCAGCCGTACTCTCGCAGTTTTTCGATTGCTTCCGCCACTCCTTTTGGTATCGTAACTTTGTTTGCCATTATGCGTTCACTCCTTCGATTTTTATGCCGAGTATTTGTAACGTTTTTTCAATACCAACGCGTTCTGCCGAATGTAACATCGCCCCTACTGTACGTCCCTCTGTAATCATTTCGTTAGTGCTAGTAATCAGGTTATCGTAATACTCGCGCAACTGTTCTTCCGGAGGTTGTTCGACTTCATATCCGTTTACTAGTGCGGACAGTAAACGGTCGAAGTTACCGCCGTCAGCGCGAAGATACCCTTTAATAACATCCGAGGTTTGGCCGTACATACCGGAACTACCTATTCCAATAATCCTGCGGTTATCGTGTCCTAATCTTCGTAAACTTTCGATTGCTTCCACCACGTCACGCGGCAACGTTACTTTTTTAGTCATGCGTTAATTCCTCCTTTAAATTCTCCAATGGATTTCGTTAGCCCGTAACCTTGCGAAGTTCCAATCGATGGCTTTCGGCGGATTGTTGAAATGCGATAGTGCAAGCGCCATTTGCTCCGCTACTTTATATGCCGGCATGCGTCCAGCTCCTGCACCAAAAGCCGGAATAGCTACGGTTGTAAAATCTGCGTCATACTGAGCGATTGCTATTAAAGTTGCCTTCATTGCGCGATAGACGTTATCAGTTCCGCCAATGATTGCCGGCACTCTCATCGTTGGCGTGTGTGCTAGATAGGGAATCCGTTGATTATCCGTTTCAATTACGAATGATGTACCCACAGGCTGTTCTCCGTAAAATTCGTCTAGTATATGCGCCTGTACCTTTTCCTGCAATTGAACACCGAAGTAATTCGTGATAGCCGCGTCCATGCCTCCGTCCATTAATCCGAATGAGTTCGCAGGGCTGACGAGACAGTCGATATCGCTAAGTTGTTCGAATATGCCACGATGGATGCGGACATTTTCATGTAGCGCAAAGGAATGTTCGAAACATTGCGCCTGGTATTCGTCAGTTGCTAACAGAACAATATTTAGCGTCATAAGTACCTCCGTATCTGTCGCATAGTATTTTCGCGAAAGGTTTATAGATTATTTAATCTTGGCGTTATTTATGAACAGAGTGAATAAATGGCGCAAGGTTTTCTTGTTATATTGGTTCTCGTTAATTAGTTCTTCTTATTGTGAGGTATACGTCACGTAGTTTCTCACATATACGTCACACGGATGTTGTTCTCAACGTCACACGGATCGCTTAACTCGCGATTTCCGAACTGGAATCCTGCGTCTAGTCCTATCAGATACTTAACGCGATAATAGGTTTGTTTTGTCGGATGCTTTACTTGTTCCTTCGTTATAATCGGGTGGCCATTCCAACGAAAATCGCACAACGCTTTCACTCTTCGATTAACCGTTTCGCGTCTCACATTAAGGTACTGCGCAAGTAAATCTTGCGAAGGGAAACACTCGCCTCGGTCGTTTATGAACACAGCCAAGGCACAAAGCGTTTGAAATCGTTCGCTCCCCAGCGCACCAACAAGACCGCTAGTTACCGCTCGTTTATAAAACTTTACGTAAATATCCTCATGCATATAAATCTCCTTCACCGCTAATTGATTGAAGAATAACTTCGTCGAATTTCTCATTTTCTATGTCCGAAATATCTTCATCCGATAGATCGAACCACTCTCCATTGACTCGTTTATCTGAAAATTTATCGTGAAGAAGTTGTTCAGTTAAACTGTAATCCTTTGATTCTACGATCTTTATATAATCCCATTCGAACGGTAGCTTAAC
>NZ_JBBOXM010000008.1:0-2525 GCF_038007625.1 Cytobacillus sp. FSL K6-0129
TAGCGAGCAGACTCAGCGTCAGGCGGGCGTCTTATATGATGCGAAAAGCAAAGCGGCAGTATTTCCTTGGCGCCTAGCTAACGGACGCCTGGCGAATATAAAGCACCGACAAACGCGCGGCAAGGTATTTTGGTACGTAAAGGGCGCGATTCCAATACGCGAATTGGTTTACGGCATGGAGAAAGCTGGCAGGCAAACGATAATATGTGAAGCGGAAATAGATGCGTTGAGCTGGCGACAGGCTGGTTTCAGCGCTATTGCTACAGGTGGCGCGAGCTTTAACGAATATAAGCGGGATATGATCGTAAGGTCGGGCGTTGAAGAACTGTTAATCGCGACAGATAACGATAAGCCTGGCGAGAAGTTGCGGGAAGAGATTGAGCGAATGATGAATAGGCGAATTAGATTGCGACATGTTTACGTGGATAAGCGAGTTAAGGACGCAAATGAGGCGTTGGTTAAGCTGGGAGTTGAGTCGTTGCGTGAGAGTGTCGGCGTGTCGGAAGGCGGTCGATTTTTATCCGTGATTTCACGGAGTTCAACGCTGGGTAAGTAACGCCTCTTACCCGTTGCGTGACGGCTCATCTTCGGGCAACCATTCGTAAAAGTCTTCAATACGGCAATCGAGAATATCGGCGAAGACTTTTGCGGTTGGTACTTTTAGTATATATCGGCCAGTCTCATAATCGCCGATCAATTTTACATAAACGCCGGATCGTTCGGATAATTGTTGCTGCGTTAATCCTCGCGCAAGGCGTCGGTCCCGAAGTAAGCACCTTCCGACTCGTGTCGTAGTGTCTCACCTCATTATGTAATTATTTACTGCATTTGTTCTCGTTATTATTATCGACAGAATGGAATCTGATTTCAACTACTTTTTCTATAGGTACGTTAAGGATCATACAAATTTCTTCTATTTTAAGAAGAGATACGGATTCATTTTTGTTAATTTTCGCAATCGTTGTAGGGTGAATACCTTTAGAACGCAAACTACTTATAACAATACCTTTATCACTTAGAGTCTTAAACAAAGGAGCGTAAGTAATCATTTTTTCACCTCTTTTGGACTATTTTGAAAATAAATGTTCACTTTTATGAACATTATATGTATAATCATATTAAATATTACATTCTTTGTCAGCCATAATCAATTAAAATAAACAAGGAGATGTAGAAAATGTTAAGAAAAATAATTAGATCATTAATGGAGAGGCCCGATAAAGATATTACTAACTTAGAATTAGCTAAAGCAATTAATTATGATGACTCAACAATATCAAAATGGTTTAGATATGAAAACGAATTATCGTTCCCAGCCTACTTACTATCAATCAGATATTTGTCCCCTGAACGAGAAGACGAACTCATGGATATTATCGCTGAAGAAATGATAAATACAGAAAATCGACAAAATTGTAGATTAATGATGGAATACGCCTCAACTAGAAGAAACTTTCCACTACTTCAAAAACTCATAAATTCTCAAAGAAAAGCACCAAGACCAAATAATGATTGGGCAGCTATATATGATTTATCACTTAAATTTCAAAAACGAGAACATCCGAACGAGGAAATCCTAAATATGCTTATAGCATACAAACCGAAGACAGTTGAAACAAAAGTGTTTCTAAATATTTTAAAAATAAACACACTATATATGATTGGTGAATACTCCTACATGCTTAAATTAGCAAAGTCAACTGAGTCGGACTTAGAAAACATTACAAACACTTATATAAAAGAAACTTATACTTCGAGAATAAATGAAATATTTGCAAGAGCTTATTTATATCAAAGAAACGATGTGAAAAAAGCGAGGTTTTTTGCAAAAAGTATAATAAATTCTAAATTTATGTGCGCTAACTACACTTCTCATTTGTATCATCTATTGGGTACATCGTACGTATTCGAAAATCGAGAAACAAGCCTTAATTACTTTAATAATTATGTTGACATTCTTAGACATCAAAAAAGGTTTGATTTGGTTGAGGAAGTTCAGTGTTTAGACATTTTTTTTGTTAATACTTACTGGGGTCAAACTTCTTGCGAAAATACTACGAATAACCCTCTTGAATTAATGCATTATTACGCGAAGACAGGGAAGGTAGATTTGGTGGAAGAATTGTATATGAGTAACAAAGAATTTAAAAATAACCCCTTTGCTTTATGTTATTTAGGGATGGCACGATCAAACCCACAATTATTACTTCAATCAGTAGCAAATTTCATCGAGGACGGAAATAAATTTTTTGCAGAAATTCCGAGAAAACAGTTAGAAGATTACCCTGATCTATCCTTCTCCGCAAGTGTGATGTGTAAAATAAAAATAGCATGAGGAGTGTTTTAAACTATGAAGAAAATATTAATAGCATTAGCATTGGTCATTTCTGTTACAGGTATTTTGTTTGCAACTAACGTATCGGCATCAATCGGTAAAGATAATACAGAGTTGGATGTAGCGATGCCTGGGGTAGGAGGTATCGGAGGGAATTAAATATTTTTTAGGAACACCGATGACCCCGGTG
>NZ_JBBOXM010000009.1:0-2302 GCF_038007625.1 Cytobacillus sp. FSL K6-0129
GCCACGCCGGCTCTAGCGCTAATTGAACTATATGCGCGCGCCATCCATTCAAACCGCGACATTTCCATTGACCAAACGAGCACGTTCGCTCCTTGCGCTGCGGATTCGATGATTTCCTCCATTGTGAATACGGATTTACCGCGCCCTGATCGACCGTACCACGTATACATGTTTCCGCTTAAGTAGCCGCCTATCTGCTCATTAATTGTCGCGAATTTAGACCGCCAAATCTTAAATGACTCGCCATCCTTACGCTTAAGGTATTCATCGAGGAAGGTTGTTGCGTCCTGCTTAACGTCCGTTCCCACTTTACTACGGACGTTTGTTCTAATTATAGCTTGTTGAAGTCGTTCTTGCAACTTCTTAATTACGTCATTTCCGTCCGCATTCTCGGTCAACTCGCGCTCAAGCCAGCCGCTATTAACCATTTCAATAACTTCCGCTTTAGCCGATGCGCTTTTAATTTTGCCCGCCAAGTGTTCGTAACTGTCGCTAATTTCCGGCTGATACCAGTCCGCGAAAGTTGGATGCTCGGACGCCACTGTCGCGATGCTTGGCGCTTGCCCCCGATTGCGTTCCGCATAGTCACGAACGAACCGGAAAACGGCTCGCTCGCTTTCTGTCGGGAAGTCGCGCTCCGTGATGCCAAAGCGCATGAAGGCTGACGGATCGTTGGCGTCAATTACCTTTGAAAGCAAAAATGTTCCGTATTGCAATTGCGTTCGCCTCCTTTATTTGCTTGTTTGAAGTTCGATGTCTGGTATTACAGCTTCCGGACGGATAATGACTTTATAATGAAAAGGGTCTTCTTTTTTAGCATCTAATTGTTCTGCGAAAAAGCTCACGTTGTCGCTCAAACCTAGATAATGTTTTTTGTATTCGTCTTTCCCTACTTTACAAGTGACCGTCATTCGTCTATCACTGTCTTGATTTCCGAGAGAACAAAGACCTTCAATAACTAATAAGTCTCTGTCAGTAATTCCGTTGAAGAAAACAACCTTTCGTTGAACCTCGAAAGAATCGGCAGATTTTGATAAGTTCTCAGATACGGTATCTGCTTCAGTACATCCGACCAAAATCCCAACAACAATTATTCCCAAAACTATCGCCTTAATTTTCTTCCCCATATTCATCAACCTTTCGGATTTTATTTTGTTTCGCTAACCTTACGCAATTCCTCGTCAATCTCCGCAATCCTTTCCACCCTATCTTCCGCATCACTATCCGCATACCACTTGCGCCTATCCAGCAGATTATCAATCGACTCTGCTTGCTCTTTTCGCGCCTTTTTCCTGCGTTCAGCCTCTTGCGCAGATAGTTCGCGTGCTGATGGCTTTGGTGCTTCCTTCTCCTTTTTGCTTCCGCCGAACCCAAATTCTCCGAAATAATACATCGCTAAATCCTCCTCGTAATTTAGTTTCGCAGCCTTTGGCAGATTCGCTCGCAAGTATTCGTCCGCCTGCGCCGCGTCAGCCACTAACGTCAAGTCACCCTCGTCAGCTTCGAGCCAATCGCCGCGACTGCAATCGATTAGCTCGTAAACTATTTCGTCCCACTGTTCATGCGGATAATAATGACGTTCCTCGCGAAAGCCGTCGACTTGAAAGATGATGTCCGGATAGCCGTCTACGGAAACTAAATCCCCGAAAGTGAAGTCGGGTTTATTCACGTCGCATCCCCCTTTTCGATTCTCCTTCGAAATGAATTGGCGCACACATGTCGCGAATCCTATCGTAAAGGCGCGCGTCAAATATATGCGTCAGCTCTTCCATCGCAAGATTGCTCGTATAAATCGTAGGCTTGGCGCTTGCCACGCGCGCATTAATCGAGCTATGCAAATCGGCTCTGTAGCCCTCGGTTGCTGATCGAACGCCAATGTCATCATAAACGGCGAATGGCGCTTCCTCTGCCGATGCTAGACGGCGATAATATTCCTTGGAGGACTTCTCCGCCACTTCACGCGCGATGCCCGACCGATTAAACTTGTTGTATAGCGTCTGTAGCTCGTTTACGTCGAGCCAATATGCCGGCTGCTGTAGCGCCTTCCTATCGCGCTTCAAACTGCCGAGGTAATGTGCCGTTAGCCATGCGTTAAGCGTTGCCGCTGCTGAAGTTGTCTTGCCGGTGCCGGGCGATGCGCTCCAAAGGTAGAGCGACTTTATACGCGATGCATCTTCGTCGAATTGCCGTTCGAACGTTTTCACATACGCGTCCAGTGCGCCATAGGCTTTCGGCTGGCTTGCGCGCGCTGGCGAATTAGTCATTGTTACTTTTGCGTAGTCTGTCGGCACGCCTGCCGCTG
>NZ_JBBOXM010000010.1:0-1878 GCF_038007625.1 Cytobacillus sp. FSL K6-0129
TCATACTCGATGGAATTGACGGCAGTAAACGTTGGTATTATAGCGTTTCTGCCGTCTTTTTGTTTCCGGTGACTTAGTCGGTGACTTGGACGCAGGGTAGCGCTCCTATTTTACGTAGGGTAGTGGACAGGTATATTTCCGTTAATAATCAAACGGGAGGGCGTTGTTTTGAAAGACAAGCGTCAAGGTAAACGAGTTAAAAGTACACGAACGAAAGTAAGGAGCTCCGTAAATAATCTCGATGACTTATTCGCGAAATTTATATCGATAAAGAAAGCGGAGGGGCGCGCGTTAAGTACGATTAGGCAATACGAGGATAACTACGGATTCTTTATCGAATTTCTCGACCGACATGACATTAAGCGTTCAATGGCGGTAATCGATCGCGACATTATTCGAGAATATATCGTTTATATGAATGAACGGTTAATAAAATTCGAAGGGCATAAATATAAGAAGGAATCCGTTATGACCGTCGGGCTGTCTCCGTCATCAATTAATACGCGACTAAAAACCTTGCGCGTTCTATTTAATTGCTTAGAGGACGAAAATCTTATCGTAAATAATCCGATGGTCGGGGTAAAAAATGTGCGTGAACCTGAAGAAGAAATCGTTATTCTAAATGCTGATGAGTTAAAACGCTTACTAGCTACGCCTAACCAACGCGAATATTCCGCGTTTAGAGACTACGCGTTAATGAATTTATTACTCGATAGCATGTGTCGTATAAGTGAAGCGCTTGGACTTAGGCGTAGCGACGTCGACTTTACTAATAAATGCGTAACGATTCCGGCTACCATTGCAAAAAGCCGTAAAGCTCGTACGCTACCCTTGCAACCCATTACGCTTCGTTTATTAAAGGAGTTAATTAGCGAAAATGTTGCCGACTTCGAAAGCGATTATATATTCCTCGCAAATTATGGCGAGCCGTTAACGCGCGATCACTTTCGCAAACGACTTAATAAATATGCGGAAAAGGCGGAAATTGAGAAGAATGTGCATCCGCATTTATTTAGACATACGGCTGCTACCATGTTCCTTGAAGCGGGCGGCGATATACGTCACTTGCAAATGTTGCTTGGACACAATGACTTGCGGATGGTTATGCGATACACACATTTATCGCGTCAATCATTATACGAGCAACACGGAAAATATTCGGCAATGAATCAGATTAGCGGAAAATTAAATAAACCGAGAAAAAGAAAACGTTAAACTTACCGTCAGTCCTTCGGGATTGGCGATTTTTTTTGTGTAAAAGTGCGCGGGTTTGGGTTTCTGTTTGTACCTACTTATGAATGTCGGAATTGTTTTTAAAACATCCACTTTGCGGAAGTTATCCGTTATATCTATTAAGGATGCGCAGAAAGAGGAGTTGGCGCGTCGAATATATTAAGGGTTACGCGTAAGTTATTTACGCACATCACATGGAAAGGGAGTAGAGAGATGATAAATATTGAGAACGACGAATTAATCAAAAGAGAGATGGCGGGAAGGGAGAACGAGGGTTTACGTACGAGTGTGATTGATACTTATTTTTTATGGTATCAAAAAGAAAGACAAGAAATAATACCACTCTGCCACTACTACAATCGAGTTATGAGTAAGGAGGATATTCGCACTGTGATCAAAGGTTTAACAAATTTCTTAGATAACCATTTCACAGAAGAAGATATAAAGAGGCACAACGAGCAGAAGGTAAAAGAGCATCATGAGTATATGTACGGCAATTGGGATGATAAGCCAAAGACAAAAAGAGAACGTATGTTTAAATCAAAAGTAGATTCAGGGTTCGTTTACTTCATAAAAGAACACTTTAAAGGAACTGTAAAAATTGGCAAAACAAAGCGTATAAAAGACCGCACCAAGCAATTCGGC
>NZ_JBBOXM010000011.1:0-1151 GCF_038007625.1 Cytobacillus sp. FSL K6-0129
ATGCCGCGCGCTTTTAAATAGTCGTATTGTTCGCCGTAGCCCGTCAATGCTTGCTCGCTCAACGGCTTCCTATCCCGCTGAACTTTTACGCGAATTGGACGCAGCTTAATATCGTCAGTCGGCAGCGCGCTATAGCCATACGCGTCAATTAAATATTCCTCGACCTCTTCCACCGTTTCATGTCGCAAGAATGCGAGCAGCTTGACGATATTGCCCGAAGCCCACTCGGAGTCGTACGAGCCACTATCGCTCCAGGTGCCCGCTGGATAGTCCGCATAGTCCTCCAAACGGACGAAAAAGCTCGGCGACTTATCGTAGCGAAACGGACTTGCTGCGATTAGCTTGTCGGCGTTCCACGTCGGACGCGTCCATTCGAATTTCTCAAGCTCGGAGCGAACGTCTATGTCTAACGTCTGATTTCGTAATTGAAGTGGCATAATCCGTAAGTCCTCCTCTTCTATTCCATTATACCCAAATTTCGCCTATTGTCGCAATAGTCTAACGACTAGCAAAATATGACATTAAAAGTTGAACTGGCTCGCTGCTTGTGCGCCACTATCCATTTCGCGTACAATGCCGTAATTAGGCAGATATAAAACGTTAACTTGCGTTCCCTCGCCGCCATTACGCCCCTTGCCGATTTCGATTATTCCCTCGCCGTCTAGCGAATCAATGCCGAATGTATTTGTCGCGTCCTCTAACACGGCTTTCGTTTTCTTAATCTCGGCACGCTTTGGCGCTCGCAATTCTCGACGGCCGTCCTCGTCCATATCATCGCGAACCTCTTCCGCCTGCGTAATAACATGCGCGACACAGCCCGTATTGCCAGCTAGCCTACGAATCTTCTTAGATGTATTCGCGACATCGCCGCCAGCAACTTTACTCGTGTTCGCCTCGTAATCCATAAGGTAAATCGGATCAATTAATACTATGTCCGCATTTGTCGCGCGTATGTCGGCTTCCAACTGCCTAACGTCCCTTTTATAAAAGTCTACATCATCCGCAGCTCTAAGCGTAATACTGCCCGCCAAATATTCGCCTTCTGCCAACCTTTGCAAGAATACGCGTAAACCCTCTTCGAACTCTTCCGATAATTTGCCGCTTATCAGTTGTTTGTTCTCGAATCCTACCTCGTAGTCCATTCCGCCTAT